>PFXB01000093.1:0-3699 GCA_002791435.1 candidate division WWE3 bacterium CG_4_9_14_3_um_filter_43_9 | reverse complement strand
GTTGAGGACATTCACAACCGGTTAAAAATGAAGGGTGGGGAATTAGCTTTACAGGTCGATACGACTGCTACTCCGCGACATAATAACGGTGCGATTTTTGTGCAGACGATTACCGATTATCCTTTGGTTGAAGCGATCCATCAGAATGTAGTCAAGCATCCGGTGTTACCCGACGAAGCCAGCCGTGCCAAGCTTTCAGAGCGAAAAAGTGTTAAGTACACAGAGAAGTACGCTGATTATATTCATCTTGGCTACTTGGAGTGGAAGAAAGTCTATGACGAGCATAGCAAGGTCGGTAAAAAACCAGTGCTTTTTGTAATGACCGACGACACGCGCAACTGCGATGAAGTTGCAGGGTATTTAGAGACAACATATCCAGAGTTAAAAGACGCAACGCTGGTCATTCACACAAAAGATAATGGTGAGATTTCAGAGGTTTCCACTGGTAAGAAAAAAGAAGAACTTGAGGCGCTACGGCAAGATGCGAATCAGATTGACAAGTTCGACAGCCCACACAAGGCGATTGTGTCTGTGTTGATGTTAAAAGAAGGGTGGGATGTGAAGAACGTAACGACCATTGTTGGATTACGTCCATATTCAGCCAAAAGCAACATTTTACCAGAGCAGACGTTAGGTAGGGGATTGCGGCGTATGTATTGGGGACAGGATATACCGGAGTATTTGAGTGTAGTCGGGACCGATGCGTTCATGGATTTTGTCGAGTCGATCCGTAGTGAAGGTGTGGAGTTAGAGTTTAGAAAAATGGGTGAGGGGACTGCTCCGAAAGCACCACTGGTTATTGAGGTTGACAAGGAAAATGTCCATAAGGATATCGAGAGACTTGATATTCAAATACCGCTTCTTTCTCCTCGGATTTATCGTGAATATAAAAATTTGTCAGAGTTAGATGTAGCCCATTTTGAGAATCAGAAGTTTCCGGTGAAACAGTATTCTGAAGAAGAAAAACGCGAGATTATTTTTAAGGATATCTCCACTGGCGAAGTCAACCATATTACACAGATGGACAGCGATTTAGTCGCGAATTATCAAAGCGTCATCGGCTATTTTGCACAAGTGATTATGAAAGACCTGCGCTTAGTAGGCGGGTATGACGTGCTTTACGGCAAGGTAAAAGAGTTTGTCCAGCAGTATTTATTCGATCACGCTATTGAGCTTGAAGATTTAAATATCCTGCGTAACCTTTCAGAGTTGGAAGTGAGCAAGACGATCATTGAGTCATTCAAGAGGCATATTAACGATTTAACTGTACTTGACAAAGGTGAAGCAGAGATTCGTGATTACATCAAGATCAGCCAGTGCCGGCCGTTCGTAGCCAAAGATCAAGGATATCTGATGCCAAAGAAAAGCCCGTTTAATAAAATAATAGGGGATAGTCATTTTGAATTAGAGTTTGCCAACTTCCTAGAGGGGTGTGAGGATATCGTGTCGTACGTCAAAAACTACTTCGCAGTGCATTTCAGGATAGACTATCGCAATGCTGACGGTGCGATATCCGATTTTTACCCAGACTTTATCGTCAAGGTTTCTGAAAAAGAGGCATATATTGTTGAGACAAAAGGGCGTGAGGATTTAGATGATCCGCTCAAAATTAAGCGATTAAAGCTATGGTGTCAGGATGTTAACACTACTCAAAATCAGATCAAGTACACGCCGTTGTATGTAAGGCAAGAGGAGTATGAGAGGTATAAGCCAAAGAATTTTCAAGAGGTTATTCAATCATTTAGCCTTTCCGAGTAACCCTTACAGCGCATTCTCCTGCATTTCTTTATTTATCAACTTCCTCGCAAGTCACACGTACCACTTATACGAGAGATTTTTTTCTGCGTCAAGATAGACTTGTCAAATCAATCCTAATGGCTGGTCCCATGGTCGCCTTTAGAAAACAAGCACGGATAAAAGGTTCTTTAGCCTTGGCTGGTTTAGCTGAAATTAAAGTGTTTATTAAAGTTAAAATATTTTCTCGAAGCTGGTCATCGGAAAAGGAAAGCTTGCCGACGCAAGCGTGCAACACCGTTGAATCGGCTTGATTTCTAATCTCGACCTTCCCTTTAGTAAAGCCTTCTAAAAGGTGTAGTACGTCTTCTCCGACAGTACCGGATTTTGGATTAGGCATCAAGCCCTTAGGACCCAATTTTCTAGAAGCCCTGGCTAATTTCGGCATGAAGTTGGGATGGGCTAAGACCAGGTCAAAGTCCAGGAAGCCGCTTTCAATTTTTTCAATCATCTCATCATCGCCGAGAATAATATCCGAGCTTTTTAGTTTACTGATTTGCTTAGGGTCAGCAAAGACTAAAATCCTTCTTTTTTTGCCTGTTCCGTGAGGAAGATTGACATATGTTCGAACCTGCTGTTCTGTTTTTTGAGGATTAATACTTAAATTGAAGTGAAGTTCGGCGGTAGCATCAAATTGAGCATAGGTTGTTTGACGCAAGAGTGACAAAGCTTCAGGCAAAGGGTAGGCTTTTTGTTTATCGATAAGCGCTTTCTGGGTTTGATATTTTTTCCCTCGTTTTCTAGCAGGCCGAGTTGTTTTTTTGGAAGAAGATTTTTTCTTATCATCTTTTACCTCGGCAGCTTTTTCCTGATCTTGAGTTTCTGATGATGTTTCTTCTTTTTGAGCGTCAGGTTGTATTTTATCGTTTTGGCTTTTTTTCATGAAAACCTTCCATCAAACAATTATGAATCCTGTACCTCAATACCCATATTGCGAGCGGTGCCTTCAATGATTTTCATCGCCGCTTCAAGGTTTCCCGCATTCAGATCCGGCAGTTTAGTTTCGGCAATCTGTTGTACTTGAGCCCGGGTAATTTTACCGACCTTATTGCGGTTTGGTTCTCCGGATCCCTTCTCAATTCCGGCTGCTTTGCGCAGAAGCACTGCGGCCGGAGGCGTTTTGGTGATAAAAGAAAAAGTCCGATCTTCAAAAACAGTGATGACAGCCGGAATAACAGTTCCTTTTTTATCCTGTGTTTTTTCATTATAAACTCGGCAGAATTCCATAATATTAATGCCGTGTTGTCCTAAAGCTGGTCCGATCGGAGGGGCCGGATTGGCTTCACCCGCCGGAATATTTAATTTGATGATGGTTTTAACTTTTTTAGCCATAAGTTTCTTTCATTCTAAAGTTTAGAGACCTGTAAGAAATCCAGCTCAACCGGTGTTTCCCTTCCAAAGATAGAAACTAAAACCTTTATTTTTCCTCGATCTTGATTGATTTCGTCAACAGCTCCGACGAAGTCTGTAAACGGTCCGTCAATAATTTTAACGGCCTCGCCGATAGTAAAAGTAGTCTTAAATTTAGGTGCTTTCAATTCGCTGTATTTTTTAATTGTCTCGACTTCTTTTAAGGGAAGAGGGACTGGTTTGGCGGCTACTCCCACAAAACCGGTAACCCCGGGAGTGTTTCTGACAATATACCACGTTTCATCGCTCATCACCATTTTAATGAGAAGATAGCCGGGAAAGATTTTTTCCTGAACATTTTTTCTCTTTCCCTCACGGATTTCAATTTTTTCTTGGGTTGGAACCAAAATTTCTAAGATTTTATCTTCAATGTTGAACGATTTAATTCTTTTCTTCAAAGCCGCGGCCACTTTATTTTCATGTCCCGAATAGGCGTGGATTACATACCACTGACCTTGATTTTCATCTTTCCTTCTGAGCATATGTGCATCCTTT
>PFXB01000033.1:15438-18174 GCA_002791435.1 candidate division WWE3 bacterium CG_4_9_14_3_um_filter_43_9 | reverse complement strand
TAGGACAGTTTAAACTAATAGTGAGTTAAAGAATCATTTTTTGATACAATAAAATTATGAAACCACTCTTGATTGCTCATCGCGGCGATACAATCCATTTTCCGGAAAACACGCTTGAAGCCTTTGAGTCGGTTCTTAATCTGGGTGCCGGAGGCATTGAATGCGACATGCAATGTTTCAACCATCAACTGTTTTTGGTGCATGACTATCTTTTTGATCGTAGCCAAAAATATCCGCATCTGCCC
This sequence comes from candidate division WWE3 bacterium CG_4_9_14_3_um_filter_43_9, assembly GCA_002791435.1. Taxonomy (GTDB): domain Bacteria; phylum Patescibacteriota; class CPR3; order CPR3. The sequence continues at coordinate 17,929 of PFXB01000033.1, read as the reverse complement.
GAGTTGCTCCAAAAGTTTGCCTTCCGGGGCAGACTAGAAATCGAAATTAAATCCATGGATTTGGATTTTTTACCACCCCTAAAGAAACTTCTGCAGCAGTACAAAAATGTTGATTTTGAGCTTACGACAAGCTATTTTCCGCTTATTCCTTTCCTGCGCCGCGCCTTCCCGAATCTTCCTTTGGGTGTTATTTTTCCGCCGAATCAATTTGAAGACTGGATGACAGGAGAATTTATCACCCTAAAGATTGTCAAAACCATGGAGCTATTGCAGGGAAATGTAGCCCATGTTCTGTGGAGGTATGTTTCCCAAGATCTCGTTGAAAAGCTGCATCAACGCCAGCTGAAAATCCACACGCATATCGCCCGCGGGGACATCAAAAATCAAAAGGCGCAGTATATTGAGATGGAGAGAATGGAGATTGACCAAGCGACGTTTGATGATATCGACCTTTTACAATTCATCTAGCTTGTCAGACACGGATTTAACGGTGTGAATCTAGCCTGCCCAGTTTTATGCCAGCGTTTCAATTAACTGCTTGGGAGAAACGATTTTTACGGTTTTCACTTTTTCCTGCAAGACTAAAAGGTGTTTTTTGTCCAGGGTTACCAGAAAATTCGTCTTTAATTCTTGGCAAGAGGCTAAGATGTGAGCATCTCCATAATCGATAACCAAATGTTGGTAAGCCTTCACGGTTGATTGGTACGGGGCGGGAGAAATGGTGGTGAAGATTTTTTGTACTTTTTGAACGGCACTTTCCTTTGAGAGTTCAACTAGGTTGGCATGGCGGGACACTTCATCCAGGACGATTTCACTGATGAATCCTGAAATTTTCCCGTGCTTTATCCATTCAAGAAGCTTCGCTGATCCGCCACAAGGAGAAATAAGTCCGGCCAGGATAACAGAGGCGTTGAAAAAAACCGTTGGAGTCGCTTGTTCTTTTTGCATCTTACAGTAAGCCATTCTTCTTTAACCCTATTGTTTCTTCAGCGTCAAATGTTATAAACTCTTTCATTTCGGCATCGGTATAACTGCGGACAGAGTAGGAGAGGATTCTCACCGGTTCGATGATTAATCTTCCTTTTTCCTTCTTAATTCGCACCAGGTCGTTTTCGTCAAATAAATCTTTGCGAAATTTCTTAGGGATGGTTAAAATGCCCTTGGTTTGGATTTTAATCAATTCTTCTTGAACGACTTGCGGCATGGTGGCCCCTTTCATTTTTCGAGCGTAATACCCCGTGCGTAAACGCGGGGATATGATGAAATTGCTCGAAAGCAATTTAAAGCTTTCTGTCCTTGCATAGCGAGAAAAAGAAGATACCACGGGCGTAAGCCCGTAGAGATTCATTTTTTCTTACTTTCCATATTACAGAAATTCTTTAATTATGTCAAATAGGGAGTCTGGTGGGGATTCGGAGGGAGAAATCCATTAGGTTTACAACTCTTCTAGTTTAAAGGTGTTTTTGTAGGCGGATTGGATGTGTTTTAAATATTTTTCCGTCGTTGCCAGCCGTTTGTGGCCGGCAATTTTAGACAGAATAATCAAACTGGTTCCTTTCATCAAATGATGGGCAATAAAAGTATGGCGCAAATCGTTGACTTTGGCGTCTTTAATCCCGGCAATTTTAAAACAGCGGTCCATAGCACTTCTGATATTTCTTACCAAGAAAGGTTTGCCGGTCTTGGTTACGAAAAGCGTATTTTCTTTAGTTTTAGGCCGGCTCTCGAGATATTCTTTGAGTCGCGCCGCCACAGCAGAGTTTAGAGGGATGGTTCTTTCGGGGTGGTTATGTTGGGGGCGAATAAAAAGTTCACCAGCCTTTTTTTTCTCTGCAAATCTGAGGTCTTCCAATCTAATTTGACACAGTTCTCCGATCCGTATCCCGGTTTGCAGGAGAATTTCGACAACGGCAGCCATGCGTGTGTCATTGCGGCAGACATCTCTCAAGGCTCGGTATTCGGTTTGGGACAAAATTCTGGGCGGGGGAGTTTCAAACCTGGGATGGGAAATAAGCGCAGCCGGATTATCGGTCACAAATTCATTAATTCTGAGAAAACGAAAGAAGGTTTTAGTGCTATTGGTTTTTCTGGAGATGCTTTTAAGAGTATAACCTTCATTTTGTAATTTAGCCATGAAGGCTTCAATATCTTCTTTCTTGATATCATTGGTGCGATTTTTTTCCAACTGGAAAAAAAATTGAACCAGTTGGTCGATATCTTTACCATAGGCTAAGATAGTCGCCAGAGAGCGATCTTTTTCTTTTAAGTAATTAATAAATTTCTGATGAGCTTCTTTTAAAGGTAGCATTATAGATACATCAATTACAACTTTGGTATTCTCTAAATTTCAAAAGGCTTTTTGATTTAGCGTATAGACACACCTTGTTACTATCTTCCTAAAATCATTTGTCTATAATCGCAGGAGAGAACCACGGGTTTACCCGTGGGTGAATCCTTCAAAAATATTCGACGAAGTCGCCCGCCGATTCGG
>PFXB01000033.1:0-15388 GCA_002791435.1 candidate division WWE3 bacterium CG_4_9_14_3_um_filter_43_9 | reverse complement strand
GCCGATTCGGCGGGAACCTGCGATTTCGGAGTACCACGGCGTAAAGCCTGTGGGAATCTATAATTTTCAAGATAAAAATTTAAAATTAAGCGGCAGGAGACAGTCTTTATCAACATTAAAATCATAGTGTCTGCTTCGATAAAGATTAAATTCGGTTGGCTTTGAAACGCCGATTTGGCGAAAGAAAGACCGAAAAATCATTAATTATTATACACACCATTATACCCATTTTGTCAATATATAAAACTACAGGATATGATTTTAAAAGAGTTAGGCTATTCTGATTGGCGGATAGATGCAGATTAAAACCTCAACTGGACGAGATTCCCATAAAATTCTTTGCCTTTCCCGCCTGTTTTGTCTATAATTATCATATTCGACCCTGCCTTGGCGGGGGAGAGTTGATGAATATGGAGAAATTTAAATCATGATGCGCTTTTTACCAACCTCAAATTCTAAAAAAATTATTCTGATAGTCGTTTTTATTTTAGGCGCTTTTATAAGCATCAATCTTGCCCGAGTTGTCTTTTTGAACATTGAGAATGAAAATCGTTTATCGCAAAGAAGAAACGAGGTTTTGGGTTTGGAAGAGGAGGTCGGCGATTTAGAAAACCAGCTTGAATATTACCGCTCGAACGAGTTTTTAGAGAAAGAAGCCAGAGATAAACTACAGATGGTTAAGCCGAATGAAACCATCATTGTCATTCCCGAAGAGATTCAAAAGGAAATCCAAAAGGAGGCTGACGAGGCTAACAACCAAACTCAAGAGCAAAAAGTTGACACCGACAATAATCTTGAACAATGGGTGCAGCTTTTTTTCGGGGAAAACAATCACCAATGGAACTTCAGGTTTGACTTTTAGGCTTTCCTCGTGCCTGCCTGACGGTAGGCAGGCCCGCCTGCCGGCGAGGCAGGGATGAATCGAATGATTAATAAACTTGCCGAATCTGCCCCCGCCTGATAAGCGAGGCAGGGAATCGGTGGGAAGGATATCACGGCTAGAGCCGTGGCAGTTCATTTGCTTTTTTACTGAAGTTGGGTATATAATCGCTCATGATTTAGGCTGAGAACGAGCACCAAACTGAATTCTTCAAAGAAGTATTGTGTGTCATAACGCGGGGTGGAGCAGTGGAAGCTCGCGAGGCTCATAACCTCGAGGTCGCAGGTTCGAATCCTGCCCCCGCAATAAAATAACTTAAAACGCAATCCGCCAGCTGGCGGACAAAGGTCAAAACTGAAAAGCAAAAAACCGCACAAAACTATATCTAAAATTATTCCAGCTGCGCCAGAGGCGGACTGATTTAGATATATACTCAACAAACTCGGGTTTGCAAAAAATGTATCCGCCAGCTGGCGGACCAAATAACAACATCTTGAGTTGCAAATTGGAGTTATTTGGGTATAGATTCACCAACTTTCATCCTGTAAGTAGGCGGGACTCGAGTAGGATAATTTTTAAGCAGTTTTGAGATTTAACATTTAAGATTTGAGTTTCTAACTATGGCAGGGTAGCTCAGTGGTAGAGCAGCGGACTCATAAGCCGTCGGTCGTGGGTTCAACTCCCACCCCTGCTACCACTCATCGGTTATCATCTACACTCTTCAACCGCTAAACTAGAAGTAATTTTTAAGAAGATCTTTTCAGGAAGGTGTCAAATGGATAAGGATAGTCAACCAATTTTAGATGGGAAAAACAATCAAAAAAGCCCAAGGAAAAATCCGCTTCCCCCCTTAAAATCAAACCAGAAGAATATTTTCCGGGGTCTTTTTGTCTATCTTATTTTGGTGATTATGAGTTTATTTGTTTATTACAATTTGTCAAACTTTACTTCCGGCCAAAAAAAAGAAATACCCATTACTCAAATTGCCCAGGAAATAAAAGACGGGACGGTTCAAAAGATTGAAGTTCAAGGGGAGAATTTAACGGTTTTTTTACAAAATGGAAGTCAGGAGACTTCAAGATTAGAGCCGGGAGAGAGCGTTTTCTCCACCCTCAAGGATTTGGGAGCCAACCCTGATTCGGTGGAAATTCAAGTTTTATCGCAAAGCTCGCTTTCTTTATGGGTCAATATCATCCTGCAAGTTGTGCCGCTGCTTTTGATCGTTCTCTTTTTTCTTTTTATGTTTCGTCAGGCGCAGTCGGCCGGTAATAGTCTTTTTTCCTTTGCCAAAAGCCGCGCCAAACTTTTTACCAAAGACAAGCCCCAAGTGAAATTTGCCGATGCGGCCGGAGTAGAGGAGGCTAAAAAAGAGCTGGGAGAGGTGGTTGAGTTTTTGAAGCACCCTCAGAAATTTCGAGCACTGGGCGCCAAAATTCCCAAGGGAGTCTTGCTCGTGGGTCCCCCTGGAACAGGCAAAACGCTTTTGGCCCGAGCTGTAGCCGGAGAGGCCGGTGTGCCGTTTTATTGGATTGCAGGGTCAGAATTTATGGAGATGTTGGTTGGAGTTGGGGCTTCGAGAGTGCGTGATCTATTCGACGACGCCAAAAAAAGCGCGCCATCGATTATTTTTATTGACGAACTGGATGCTATCGGCAGGCAGCGCGGAGCCGGTTTAGGAGGAGGACATGATGAGCGCGAGCAGACTTTAAATCAGATTTTGGTTGAGATGGACGGATTTGATCCGAATGTAAACGTGATTGTGGTTGCAGCCACCAACAGGCCTGATATTTTGGATCCGGCGCTACTGCGTCCCGGGCGCTTTGACAGGAGAGTGGTATTAGACTTGCCTGATCTGGAGGGCAGAAAAGGAATCATCAAAATTCACATGAAGGGCAAACCAATTGCTCCGGAAGTGAATATAGACAAAATTGCCCGGCGGACCGTTGGATTTTCGGGGGCCGATATTGAAAACATGATGAATGAAGCCGCCATTTTAGCGGCGCGACTCAATAAAAAGATCATTGAGCCGGTAGACTTGGAGGAATCCGCTACCAAAGTCAAATTAGGGCCTGAAAAAAGAAGGTTGCAATCAGATGAAGAGCGGCGGATGATCGCCTACCACGAAGCCGGACATGCGGTGGCTACTTTTTATCTGCCACATTTAGACCCGGTACACAGGATTTCCATTGTTTCCAGAGGATTGTCTTTAGGTTATACCATGGTTCCGCCGGCAACCGATAGATACAATGAAACGCAAACGCGGCTTTTGGAAATAATTACTTCCATGTTAGGAGGAAGAGCGGCCGAGGAATTAAAATTTAATGAGCAGACGGTTGGAGCTTCATCCGACATTGAGCGGGCAACTGAAATTGCCCGCGAGATGGTTTGTCACTTTGGTATGAGCAAACTAGGGCCGATTATGCTGGGGCGCAAAGAAGAGTTGATTTTTTTGGGCCGCGACTTTTCGGAGCAGAAGAATTATTCCGAGATGATGGCCGCCAAAATTGATGCTGAAATCGAGAAAATTATTCTCGGAAGCCTCGAGAAAGCCAGAAAAATCTTAAAAGAACATCCAGATAAATTAGATTTAATAGCAGAAACTTTGGTTAAAAACGAAACTATCGAAGGGGAAGAATTCGAAGCTCTGATGAAGAAATAGACTTTTAGAGGAATTAGAAGTCTCTCCTCTATAGAGGAGAGACCTCTTTCTTCCGATTTTTGACTCGTTTGCTCTTTTGAGGGAAGTAAGATACAATGACCGCATGAAAAGATTAGTTTTGCTTGACGCTCACGCATTGATACACAGGGCCTATCATGCCCTGCCCCCCCTAACCACTTCTGCCGGGGAACCGGTCAACGCTGTTTATGGTTTTGCCTCAATGTTTTTTAAGGTTTTAGAAGACTTAAAGCCGGATTTTGTGGTGGCGGCTTTTGACAAAAAAACACCGACTTTCCGCCATGCCGGATTTAAAGGCTATAAAGCGCAAAGACCGCCCTTGCCGGATGATTTAATAAGCCAAATTCCTTTGGTACACAAATTAATTGAGGTTTTAGGAGTCTTGCATTTTGAGGTTGACGGGTATGAAGCGGATGATATTATTGGCACTTTATCTGACAGAGTGATAAAGGAAGATCCGCAGATCGATGAAATCTTAATAGTTACCGGGGACAGGGATACTTTGCAGCTGGTGGGTCCCAAGGTTAAAGTTTATACTACCCGGGCCAAGCTTTCGGATACGGTGACCATTGACGAGAAAGCCGTTTGGGATAAATACGGAATTAAACCGCAACAGGTGGTTTGCTATAAAGCTTTAGTAGGGGATCCTTCGGATAACATTCCCGGAGTTTACGGCATCGGTGAAAAAACGGCAGCTAAGCTTTTACAACAATTCGGATCGCTTGACAGAATTTATGATAACTTAAACCACATTGAAGACAAAACGCGCGAGAAACTAATAAATTTTAAAGACGACGCCTTTTTATCCTATAAATTGGCAGAGATTGTTAGAGACGTACCGCTTAACTTTAAACTGGAAGAGGCTAAGATACAGAATTTTGATAAGGAAAAGACGGTTAGGTTTCTAGAAAGTTTAGGTTTTAAAAGCCTGATTCGACGGCTTTTGGGTGAGAATAAAAAATCTCAAACAGAAAGCAAAACAAAAGGGAAGAAAGAAAATGGACAACTCTCTTTTATTTAAGGGTCCTGAAAAAATCAATAAACTCATCCGACCGGTTTTAGATTCCATGACCAAGATTGGAATAGCGGTCGATCTTGATATTTTAGACAAATTATCAGGGGAGTTGCGAGGCAAAATCGAGATACTCGAAAAAAAGGCCTTTGAGGCTTTGGGACACATGTTTAATCTTAATTCTCCCAAACAATTGGCGGAGGTTCTTTTTGTTGAACTTAAGCTACCGCCGGCTAAAAGAACGAAAACCGGTTATTCCACCGATGAACAAACTTTGAAAAACCTTCTCAACTTACATCCCTTGATTGCCATTCTTTTAGATTACCGGGAGCTTTATAAAGTCCAGTCAACCTATGCGGAAGCCTTGCCGCGCGCAATCGGTTCGGACAATCGGATTCATTCTATTTTTCAGGCTGACAAAACGGCCACGGGAAGGTTAACCAGCAGTGAGCCGAACTTACAAAATATTCCTATTCGCGGGGAGTGGGGTGAAAGAATCCGCAGAGCGTTCGTTCCCTCATCTGGTTTTATTTTTTTAACGGCTGATTATTCGCAGTTTGAATTCCGTATTCTGGCCCATTTCACGGGAGATGGCAAGCTTTTGTCCTCTTTTGAAAACCACATTGACATCCACAGAGCCACTGCGGCTGAGATTTTTCATAAAAAACCAGCGGAAATAACCGATGAGGAAAGACGGGTGGCTAAAACCGTTAATTTCGGAATTTTATATGGCATGTCTCCTCATGGTTTGTCAGAAGAACTGGGGATTGATCATGAACAGGCGCAAAATTTTATCCACGATTATTTTACTTCTTTTGGGACAGTCAAGTTTTATTTGGAAAATCTCTTAAGGCAAGCTTGCAAGAAAGGTTATATCGAAACCTTGGGTGGTTTTAGAAGATATATCCCGGAGCTTGGCAGCGACAATCTGATGGTCAGGTCTTCTGGAGAGCGTATGGCTATCAATTTTCCCACCCAAGGGACAGCGGCTGAGATTATGAAGGTGGCCATGATAAATCTTTTTGGAAGACTGCGGCAAGAAAAACTTAAAAGCCGAATCATCTTGCAGATTCACGATGAGCTTCTGTTGGAAGTCTCAACTGGCGAAATGGAGAAGGTAAAACCGATCGTCAAAGAAGAGATGGAGGGAGTAATCAAGTTGAAAGTTCCGCTCAAAGTGGATTTAAAGCTCGGGCAAAACTGGGGTGAGATGAAAGAAATTGCGGAATGAAGATCGATAAGTTACAAAGTTCAATAATAGATCTTTTTTTGATTAGAATAAGATACGGAAATGAATCTCCTCGCGCTTACGCACGGGACATCACGCTCGAAAAATAATTAATAACTTAAAACGCAATCCGCCAACTGGCGGACAAAGCGCAAAACCTAGTGTAAAGCTAAAAGTTTTTCGACTTTGCGCTTTAAGTTAGGTTTTGATCTTTTAATTTTAAGTTTTTAGTTTATATGAAGGTTGCTTTAGTTCACGATTATTTAAATCAGTTTGGTGGAGCGGAAAGAGTGCTTTGGGCAATCCATGAGATTTTTCCTGAGGCTCCTATTTACACCTCGATTTTTGATCCGCTCAAATTACCGCCGGAATTTAGGAAGTTGGAAGTCGTCACTTCATCCATCCAAAAAATGCCTTTTGTTTCGCTTTTTACCAAACACTACACTTTTGTTTACCCCTTGGTTTTTGAAAGCTTTGATTTTTCCGAATATGACGTGGTAATCTCCTCAACCGCCAGTTTTGCCAAAGGAGTTTTGGTAAAGCCTGAGACTTTACATATCTGCTATTGTCATACTCCGCCCAGATTTTTATATCATTACGCAACTGAGGTCAACCGCCGGAAAATCTGGTATTTAGCACCGTTTTTGGCTTTGTTTGATAATTATTTTCGGATTTGGGATTTTAATGCGGCCCAACGTGTTGACTATTTCGTAGCCAATTCACGACATACCGCCAGCCGAATTAGTAAATTCTATAGGAGAGAAGCCAGGGTTATCTATCCGCCGGTTGAAGTTGCAAAGTCTACACAATTAAATGTTAAATCACAAGCTTATTTTCGAGAGAAAACCCAGGACTTTAGTCCTGAGATGCCCGCCAGAGACGGGTCCGCCTTTGGCGGAAAAACCTTGAATCTATTTCTTGAGAAAAGACGGAAACCCAGGGCTTTAGCCTTGGAAGGACATCATTTTTTAATCGTTTCGCGGTTAGCTCAATATAAAAGGATTGATTTGGCGATTTTAGCTTGCAACAAACTTAATCTAAATCTCAAAATCATCGGAACCGGCAGGGATGAAAAAAGGTTGAAAAGAATGGCTGGGAAAACGATTGAGTTTTTGGGATTTGTAGAAGATAAACAAGTAGCAGATTATTTTTTAGACTGCCAAGCATTTCTCTTTCCGGGAGAGGACGATTTTGGAATTACGCCAATTGAAGCCATGAGTTATGGCAAGCCGGTCCTTGCTCTAGGGAAGGGTGGCGTATTGGAATCAATAATTCCGGGCAAAACGGGTGAATTTTTTGCCGAAGAGACGGTGGAGGCTTTGGCTAAAACCATTCAGAATTTTAAGCCGGATCGCTATCGGGCCGAGGATTGCATTAAACAGGCGCAAAAATTTTCGAAGGATAATTTTAAAAAAAATTTTTCCAAGTTTGTCAATGAAAAATGGGATGAATTTTGCCAAAAATAAGTCAAAAGTAAAAAGCAGCTACGGGCAGCTAGCTTCTGGCTGTTCGCCGACATCCATTTACCGGAAACAAGAGGTTTCTCCTCTATAGAGGAGAAACCTCTAACTCCTAAATGGAAACCTAAAGGTTTCCGCCGCGGTGATAGATTTTGGATGAGGTTTTGTAGCGGCGAACGTGAGAATCGCCATAATTTAGATGGAAACCTTAAAACTCAAATGTTAAAACTACAAGACAAAAACATCAGGAATGACACAAAGACCTCACCCGTTCCTCTCCTATGAGGAGAGGGAAAAGTAATGAAAAAGGGGTTGAACCCCTAGAAAGACCAGAAAGAGAGGTAAATTTTATGCCGGAACTGCCGGAAGTGGAAACCATCAGGCAAGATCTTGAAAAAGAACTTCCAGGTTTTCTGATAGATAGCGTTCAAACAACTTTTTTGCCAATGGTCAAACCGACTTTAACTACAGTCAGGGAAGGTATAGTTGGAAAGACAATCAAAGATTTCAAGAGAAAAGGCAAGCTGTTAATAGTTAATTTCAGAAACAGCACCAAACACCTTCTTTTTCATCTCAAAATGACGGGGCGTCTTTTAGTTCGAGACGAAAAACATAAACAGGATCCATTCACCAGAGTTATTCTCAAATTATCAAGAAACGGTAAGAGCCGGGAATTGCGTTTTACCGATGTCAGAAAGTTCGGTTTTGTAAAGGTGGCGGGTGAAGAAGAGTTAAAAAAGATACTGGCCGCGATGGGTCCGGAACCCCTGGATGATTTAAATTTAGAAGGTTTTAAAAAAATACTCCAAAAAAGCCGCAGACCCGTGAAAGTCGTTCTGATGGATCAGGGACTGATTTCCGGCGTCGGCAATATTTATGCCAACGAAGCCCTTTTTCTGGCTAAAATTCATCCGCGCACACAGTCTGATAAAATAGCAGTCGAAAAAGTCGAAAATCTATACTTCGTCCTAATTAAGGTTCTTAAAGAAGGAATCAAATATCGGGGTGCTTCGGACAACACTTATCGCGACGCCCACGGCGAAAAAGGACATTTTCAGGAACATTTTAAGGTCTATGGTCGAAAAGGTGAAAAGTGTTTAGTGTGTGGAGAACAGATTAAGCGCATAGAGTTGGGGCAAAGGGGTACGTTTTTCTGTCCGAGGTGTCAAAAATAAGTCAAAAGTTAAAAGTGGAAAGTCAAAAGTAAAAAAGTAGAAACGAAGAAATAACTATAGATTCCCGTTTCCGGCGGGAATGACACTCTCTCGTCAGCCTGAGGAGTCTGCGCTAACAGCTAGGCAGTTGCGGGTGGGGACTCCAGAATTAGAAAAGACGGATTCTGGCCCGCCGGCTGGCTGGCAGAATGACACAACCGTCATTCCCGCAAAAGCGGGAATCCAGAAGCAATGGTATAGATTCCCGATCAGGCCGGGAATGACAATGAAACGGGTCTGGAATGACATTTTTAACCGTTTTTTACACGCCACGCTCGTGAAATTGTTTATTATTGGACAGTTCAAAAAGAAAGATTGACGGGTTATAACCTTTCATAGGAGTTTCGGATGAAAATCGAATTTCTCTTCAACCCGTATGTGCAGATTATTTTGGGCGTTGCCCTGATCATAATTTCTTCCATTAATTTAAAATTGACGCCGCCGAGAATTCTTAGCGGTTTAAATGGGGGTCTGGCTGAATTTCTAACCTCTCCGACAGCTCAAGAAAAAGAGGAGCTCAAAGAAGGACCGAAGGTTGCTCCAGGTTGTTGGGTTTTTCTTTTGGGTTTGGGGCTGATTTTAAGCGGGGTTTTTAGGCTAGTGGTTGCAAATTATTAAAAAAAACAAGAGGATCATCCTCTAATTAGAGGATGATCCTCTAAAACGTAAGGATGAAAATTAATCAATTAAAACTACAAAATTTCCGCAACTTTGACGAATTAACACTGGATTTCAAAAAATCAGTGACTCTAATTTTGGCGCCCAATACCAGCGGCAAGACCAATATTTTAGAAGCCATTTTTTACTTGGCCTCCGGTCACTCTTTTCGGGCGGATGTCGAACAGGAATTAATTCAGAAAGATAAAAATTTCGCCAACCTCGAAGGCAAAATTGCCAATCAAGAAGACAGAGTAATCTTGAGAGTTTTTTTGCAGAGAGGTGAGAAGACCACAATTTTAGGCAAGAAAAAAGTAGAGGTTAATGATGTTTCCCGGCGGCTTTCTTCTTTTTTAGGCAATTTCCAAGCCGTTTTATTTTCCCCTCAAGATTTGAATTTGGTGACTGACAGCCCCTCCAAAAGGCGGAAATATTTAGATACGGTTCTATCTCAGACAAGCTCTGCATATTACCGCAGCCTTTCTCAATATCAAAAAGTTATCACTCGCAGGAATAAACTGCTAGAAAATATTCGCGAGAAAAATTTGAACACGGAGCAATTATTTTACTGGAACGATAAGCTTTTAAAATTGGGCCAGCTGATATTTTACGAACGCAAAGACCTCATTTCTTTTTTTAATCAAGAAATGAAAACCGTTGGAGAAAAATTCAATTCCCAAAAGGATAATCTCAAGCTAATTTATTATCCCAGCCTGCTTTCTTCGGAAAGGCTGAGGGCTTATCAGATGAAGGAAATTGCAGCTGGGCAAAGTTTGATCGGGCCGCACCGGGATGATTTCGGGTTTTTTTGGAAAGATTATGATTTGGAAAAATACGGTTCGCGCGGAGAGCAAAGGCTGGTAATTTTGGCTTTGAAAATGGCAGAACTAAGCTTTATTCGGTCAAAAACCGGAGAGATGCCAGTTTTACTTTTAGATGATATTTTTTCCGAGCTGGATTTGGAAAACCGTCAAAAATTGACTTTTTTGTTTGGCAGTCAGCAGACGATCATAACGTCGACCGAAGAAGAGGTTTTCGAGATTTTAGAAGATTTGAAAGATATCGAAACAATGCGGTTGAGGTGACAGTCTGTTTCAGTTTCTGGAAAGGAGTTTTATGCCAGTTCTAATAAATTTTAAAATTTGTGATAATTCAAAAGACTGCAGTGGCATAGAGATTTGTCCAAGCGGGGCATTTTTCTGGGATGAGAAGAAAAAGACCATTGCAGTTGACAATGCTCGGTGTTTAAATTGCGGAAAGTGCGAGAAAGCTTGTCCGGTTGGTGCTATTAGGGTTGCAAGGACAGCAGAAGAATATCAAAAAATAAAAAAAGAAATAGAGGAAGACCCGAGAAAAGTTTCCGATTTATTTATTGACCGATATGGAGCCGAGCCTGTAGATCAGGCTTTTTCCATCCCCCAGAGTAAATTTGAAATTCAAATTATTGAGTCAACTAAACTGGCGGCGGTTGAGTTGTTTGATGACGGTTCGATTATGTGCTTACTAAAATCGATACCGGTCAAAGAGTTATTTAAGGATTTGGATATTAAATATCGGAAGATAAAAGTAGAGAGCGGGAAACTTTTAAAGAGATACAAAATTCAGAAGCTCCCGGTGCTATTATTTTTTAGGAAACGGAAAATGATAGGAAAAATAGAAGGATATTTTAATTTAGAACACAAGAAAGATCTGATAGATGCCGTAAACACGGTTGTTGCAAAAATAGATAGAAAATAACATGTTTTATAATTATTAGAGAAGTACATGTTGATCTTCTTCGTCATTCTGATCGAAACGAAGTGATGTGAAGAATCTAGCCTATCCGCAGACAGGCAAGCGCAATTTTGTTGCCATAGCCGTGTGAAAACAATTTGTCATCCCCGATTTAATCGGGGATGACAAATTGTATAGATTCCCGCTTTTGCGGGAATGACATATAGCTTGTTAAAAACAAAGTGTCGGGTTTGATAAACAAGCGTATGTACACCTTCGAGGTGTAGCCGCAGGCGCAACACCACCTCGAAGGTGTTTACAACAAAACTGCCATTTTGTTTTGAGTTTGCTATATATGTTTAAAAACGACATTTTGTTTTGCGGTTGCTATAGATCCTTCAGCGTCGAATTGGCGTTTCAGGACGACCAGAAGCTGGCGGTTGTTTTCTTGCGGGAAATGTGCGATAATTATAAAATATGTTTCAACCCAACTACAGAATTACCCATAAAATTTTGAAATACGTTGCTCATATTGAGGCTGCCAAAGAGATAATCGAAAATTCTCCCCTTATTCCTTCGTATGAGCGTAAATTTAAAGACGAGGCTCTAATCCGTGCCGTTCATTACTCGACTCATATAGAAGGCAATCCTTTAAATTTTTCCGATGCGAAAAAAGTGTTAGAAGGTAAAGCAGAAGATTTAGTCGCCAGAGAACGAGATATTAATGATATCATAAACTATCGTAATGTATTAAAGTATATCGAAAATATACAGAAAGCACCGATTGACGAAAAGACGATTTTGACAATTCATAAAGTGGTTATGGACAAAATTTTGACATCTGAAAAGAGTGGAAAATTCCGTTTGGAAAAAGTGGCGGTCAGAAATTCCAAGACCAAGGAGATAAGCTTCACGCCTCCCAAGGCCGAAGAGGTTGGTAAACTGGTACAGGATTTTATTTTATGGTTAAGCAGTCAGGAGGCCAAAGAGACGTTTCCGGTACTTAAAGCCGGTATTTCCCATTATGAGCTGGCGCGAATTCATCCTTTTGTAGACGGCAACGGCCGAACCGCCAGGGCTTTAACTACCTTAATTTTGTACCGGGAAGGTTATGACATCAAAAATTTTTTTTGTCTGGATGAATATTATGACCGCAACTTGCAGAATTACTATCAAGCCTTGCAGTCGGTTAAACCACCGGACAATGATTTAACAGGTTGGCTTGAATATTTTTCTTTCGGGCTGTTGGACGAATTTTCCAAAATCAAAGAAAAAGTGTTGAAGATTTCCAGAGATGTCAAAATCAAAAAGAATATCGGTCAGGTGGTTTTGAACGAACGGCAGGAGAGGATTGTCGAATTTATCTCGGACTACGGCAAAATCCAAAATCAGGATTGGCATAACCTTTTTCCGGAAATTTCAGATGACACGATTTTGCGCGAGCTCAAGGATTTAGTTAAAAAGAAAGTCATCAAAAAAAGAGGCAAAACCAAAGCGGCGTATTATGAGTTGAGGTAAAGAATCAATAACGAAAAGAGGTTTCTCCTCTAGAAAGAAGAATACATGTATTTTTCAGAACTGGCATCTTTTTTTCAAAAATTAGAGACAACCGACTCCCGAAACGCCATGACCGAAATTCTGGCCGACCTTTTTTCCCAAGCCTCGGCTGCCGAAATCGATAAAATCTGCTACCTTTGTCTGGGCAGGCTGGTTCCTCAGTATGAATCTTATGAATTTAATCTGGCGGAAAAATTGATGTTTGAAGTTTTGGCTAAAGCCTATGGAAAAGATAAAGAGGCAGTCAAGACACTCTACGGAAGATTGGGTGACTTAGGTGGGGTGGCTCAGGCTTTAGCCTCTGAAAAAGGTGAAGTTAAGAGTATTAAAGACTCCACGGTTGAGGAAGTTTTTACAAAATTATGGGAAGTGGCCGGAGTAGAAGGCGAGGGATCGGTTGAGAAAAAAATAAATTTATTAGCGGAGCTTATTGCTTCCCTCGCTCCGATCTCAGCCAAATATGCGGTGCGTATCCCTTTAAAAAAATTACGCTTAGGTTTTTCGGACATGACGATTTTAGACTCCCTGTCCTTTATGAAAAAAAAGGACAAATCGTTACGCAAAAAAATAGAGCCTTTTTATAATATTTCGGCTGATATCGGCAAAATCGCCAGAGCTTTTAAAGAAAAAGATCTAGAAGGATTAGAGTCCATCCGGATTGTGCCCGGAACGCCAATTCGGACAGCAAGCGCGGAAAGATTGCCGAACGCTGAGGCAATTATCGCCAAAATAGGAAAATGTGCCGCTGAGCCAAAATACGACGGCTTCCGCGTGCAAATACACAAAAAAGACCAGGAAGTTCATATTTTTTCACGCAATTTGGAAGAGATGTCCGCGAGTTTTCCCGAAATTTCCGCAGCAACCAAAAAGATTTCTGTTTCATCGATCATCTTTGAAGGCGAGGCAATCGGTTTTAACTCGGAAACGCAAGAGTTTCTGCCTTTTCAGGAAACGGTGCAACGCAAAAGAAAATACGGTATCACCGAAATGGCCAAAAAAATTCCCTTAAAGGTTTTTGTATTTGATCTGTTTTTTAGGGAAGGGCAGAAATTGATTGACCAGCCGTATCATCAAAGACGACAGCAATTAGAGGAGATCTTTAGAAAAAGCCAGAGCGATGTTTTTGCAATCGCTGAGAAAAAGATATTCGAGCAGGCGTGCGATCTGGAGGCTTTTTTTCAGGAAAAAATAAGTCAGGGATTAGAGGGGGTCGTGGTTAAGAAATTGGACGCACCCTACGAGGCGGGATCACGAGGGTTTTCGTGGATCAAGTATAAACGTGAAGAAAAAGGCGCGCTTGACGACACCCTTGATTGCCTGATTATGGGCTATTATTATGGGCGGGGTAAAAGAGCCGGATTTGGAATCGGGGCTTTGCTGGTGGCAGTTTATAATGCGGCTGAGGATGTGTTTGAATCAATTGCTAAAATCGGAACGGGACTAACCGACGAGCAATGGATGGAAATCAAAAAAGAATGTGACGCTCTTAAAGTGGAAGGCAAGCCGGCGCGCTATAAAGTTCATAAAGACCTAAATCCCCAGGTGTGGGTTTTGCCTAAACTGGTGACCGTGGTTAGGGCCGATGAGATTACCAAATCGCCATTACATACCGCCGGAAAAATTGGAGCAGAGGCGGGTTATGCGTTACGTTTTCCGAGGGTGATGGAACTTTTGCGACACGATAAAAAACCTGAGGATGCAACGACGGTGAAAGAAATCACTGAGCTTTACGGAATGCAATAGCTCTGTAGCGGCGAACTTCAGCTCGCCATAATTTAGATGGAAACCTAAAGGTTTCAGCTACAGATCTTTACGGAATGCAGAAATAAGTCAAAAAGTCAAAAGTTAAAGGTTAAAAAAGTAACTTAAAGCTCATCGGAGAGGATTCAGGATTCCGTTGGGAATGAGGAAGTAAGACTTTGTAGCGGCGACCTTGAGGTCGCCATGATCCGAAAAATGATGATCCGAAAAATGGAAACCTAAAGGTTTCCGCTACAGGGGAAAACCCTAGGAAGCGTGATCTACAGCCATGGATTTTTATAAATTATCAATTTCTAAAACTTTACAAGTCCTAGCTTCGCAGGAAAAAGGACTGAGCGAAGAACAAGCCAGAAAGATTCTCAACAAAGAAGGGTTAAATGTTCTGCCCCAAGAAAAGAGAATAACACCTTGGGATATTTTCAGCGGGCAATTTAAAAGTCCTCTGATTTATATTTTATTTATTGCCTCAATCATTACTTTTTTCCTGGAAGATTATTTGGACGCCATTGTTATTCTGGTGGCCATTTTAATTAATGTGGTTATTGGTTTTTTCCAAGAATATCAAGCTCAAAATGCTCTGGAGAAGTTAAAAGAAGTTATCAGTCTTAAAGCCATAGTGATAAGAGAAGGTTTAGAAAGAGAAATAGACGCCAAAGATTTGGTTTCGGGAGACATCGTTGTCATTCAGGCCGGCGATAAATTACCGGCTGATATGAGGATCATCGAATCCAAACATCTAAAAATCAATGAAGCTCACTTAACCGGTGAATCAATTCCGGTGGAGAAAACCAGTGAAGCCTTGAGTGAAAACTTGCCATTGGGTGATCAGAAAAACCTCGCTTTCATGGGAACTGAAATCGTTGAAGGATGGGGAAAAGGAGTAATTTTTGCGACTGGGGAAAAGACCGAAGTGGGGAGAATAGCGCTTTTGATAAGCGAAACCAAAGAAGAGGCGACACCCTTGCAAATTTCACTGGCACATTTTAGTCGCAATTTGAGCATTTTTATTTTGTTGACTTGCCTGGGCATCTTTTTAATTGGAATTCTGGCCGGTCATTCTTTGGCACGGATGTTTTCCACGAGCGTGGCTTTAGCAGTTTCAGCCATTCCCGAGGGGATGGCAGTGGCCTTAACCGCGATTTTGGCCTTCGGCATGCAGAAAATCTTAAAAGAAAAAGCCCTGGTGCGAAAACTTTTGGCAGCCGAAACCTTGGGTTCAACGACCGTTA
>PFXB01000031.1:1180-3477 GCA_002791435.1 candidate division WWE3 bacterium CG_4_9_14_3_um_filter_43_9 | reverse complement strand
ATATGTATCTACCCATACGTTCTACAACTGGGACAAGGGTATTAACTTTTGGAGAGTTATGGGAACAGCAGAGTAAAAAAAATAGAGCTAAGAAAACAGCAAAAGGAGAAGTCATTTTTTTGCAAGGTAGACAGACTCGGGTTTTGAGCTTCTTGAATGGTGGTCAATGGATGAAGGTAGAAGCAATTACTCGGCATTGGTATAAAGGAAAGATTATCAAATTATCTCAAAAATGGGGAACTATTAAAGCCACTCCAAATCATTCGATTTATGCCTCTAATTTGAAGTTAACTAATCCAGAAAACAATCCAGAGCTTTTAGCGGTTAGAAATATTAATGAAAACAATAGGAAGTTTAAAAAGGGAAATCGAGAACTTTTGGAAATAATGGCTGCCTATATTACTGAAGGTAACGCAACGTTTAACAAAGCCAACGGGGGATATATTATTGAAATCGGTCAAAAAGATAAACAGTGGCTCGAGAATATAGGAAAAATGATTAAAAAACATTTCGGATACAATTATAATATTAGCAGAGGAGAAAAGGGAAAGTTTACTTTCTATCATTTACAAGTATCCAATAAAAATTTCTTTAATTACCTTGTTAAAAATTGTGGTAAATATTGTGATGGCAAATTTTTTCCTAATTGGATTTTTGATTTGTTTCATTACGATCGTGAATATTTTTGGCAGAAGTTGCTTGAAGGAGACGGAACTAAAGACGCTAGATATACAACGACATCGTATAAATTAGTAAATCAAATAGGCTTATTATTAGCTTTACAGAACAGAAAATTTACTATTTTTGAAAGGGAATCTGTAAGATATAAAAAAAGTTGGGAGTTTAAAACTGGATCGGGGAATCATTACGGTTTAAATCAAAGAAAAAAAGAAGAGATTGATTATGAGGGATGGGTTTATGACTTGGAGGTAAAGAAAACTCACAATTTTGTTTGTGGTCCTGGCAATATTGTTTGTCACAACACTCATGTTGACCGTTCTATTTTAGGTCCTGCCATTTTCGTCAAAACCAACGTTTTAGGCACCCAAGTTTTGCTTGAGGCGGCCTTAAAACACAAAGTCAAGCGTTTTCACCATATTTCGACGGATGAAGTTTTCGGTTCGCTGTCTTTAGATTCAGACCAGAAATTCAACGAGGAATCTAATTTTCGACCTAATTCGCCATACGCGGCTTCCAAGGCCTCATCTGACATGTTGGTGCGGGCATACTTTAAAACTTATGGGTTACCCGTTACGATTACCAACACTTCTAACAATTTCGGGCCCTATCAGTTTCCGGAAAAATTAATCCCCTTAATGATCATCAACGCTTTGGAGGGAAAACCGCTGCCGGTTTACGGCGACGGCAAAAATGTACGTGATTGGCTTTATGTTGGCGACCACTGCCGGGCCATTGAGATGGTCTTAGAAAAAGGACGGATTGGCGAAACCTATTGTGTTGGCGGAAATGCTGAAAAGTCAAACCTAGAAGTAGTAAAAAAAATTCTGCAGATTTTGGGGAAAGATGAGTCGTTGATCAAATTTGTCAAAGACCGCCCGGGACATGACCGGCGTTATGCGATAGATTCGTCAAAAGCGACCGATGAATTGGGCTACCAGCCCTTATCTAATTTTGAAGAGTGGTTGGCTAAAACAGTTGACTGGTATGTTAAAAATCAGATGTGGTGGAAAAATGTTATGTCCAAAGAATATCAGCAATATTATCAGACACAATATCGAAAAAGATTAGGAGAAAAAGGATGAAACTGTTAATCGCCGGAGGCTCCGGTTTTTTGGGATCCCACTTTATTCGCTATCTTTCTCAGAAATATCCTGACTATGAGCTTTATAATCTGGACAGACACAATTTTATGGATGATTTTTCCGAAGTTAAAGAATTTAAGGTTCCTGAAAACTATCATTTTATGGCCAATGACGTAAGAGATACTAAAGTGATTGAAAAGCTGGCGAAAGATAAAGACCTGATCTTAAATTTTGTGTCCATGGGCACAGAAGGTGTTGCCACCACCTTTACAGCCGACTTTATCACGACTGAGATGCTGGGAACTTTTAATCTTTTGGAGGCAACGCGCAAATTCGGTATCCGCAGAATGATTCAGGCTTCGGATTATGAGGTTTATGGCGAGGCGCGCTCGACAGAAGGCATCGCCAGGCCGTCTTTGGAGACAGATTCGATGTTTCCCACCAGCCCCAGCGCTTCAGCCAAAGCCGGCGCGGATAACCTGGTTTATACCTATTTTCTGCGGTTTCAAACTCCGACTGTCATTTTGCGCTCAG
>PFXB01000031.1:0-1102 GCA_002791435.1 candidate division WWE3 bacterium CG_4_9_14_3_um_filter_43_9 | reverse complement strand
TTCCGATTCATGGAGACGGAAATTATATCCGTGATTGGATTTATGTCAAAGATCAATGTGAAGCTTTTGACAAGGCGCTGCATACCAAGGGAATCGAAGGCGAGATTTTTAATGTCGGAGCATCAAACGAGAGAACAGTTATCGAAATGACCGAACATATCCTGACTATTCTGGACAGACCGAAAGATCTTATCGAATTTATCCAGGATCGTCCGGGCAGAGAAAAGAGACGGGCAGTGGATATCAACAAAATCCGCGAACAGCTGGGTTGGCAGGCTAAAACAGATTTTAACAAAGCGCTGGAAGAAACGGTTTCTTGGTACGTCGAAAATCATTGGTGGTGGGAAAAGAGGATAAAGGCATAAAAATGAAAACAAGGAAAATTATTATTACCGGTGGATCAGGATTGGTGATGAGCCGAATAATCGAACTTTTAGGCGGAAAATATAATTTTATTTCCATCGAAAGAACGCCATCTCCCAAAGCTTCAGCGGATAAATCACAACTTATTATATTAGATCTGACAAAAAAGGAAACGGTTAAAAAAGTAGTTTTTGACGTTCAGCCGGAAATAATCATCCACGCCGCTGCCCTAACCGAGGTTGACCTTTGTGAAAAAGATAAGACCTTGGCCCAAAAAATTAATGTCGGGATAACCGAAACTCTCACTCAAATAGCCGAACAAGCCAAATCTTTTCTGGTCTATATTTCTACAGACTTTGTTTTTAACGGGAAAAGGGGAAATTATACCGAGAAGGATCAGCCGGATCCGGTAAACTTTTACGGACAGACAAAATATGAGGGTGAAACGATTGTGCAAACTTTGAGGCATTATTGTATTTTACGGACAGCATTTCCATACCGCGCTGACTTTCCATTGAAAAAAGATTGTCTGCGTTGGATGCTTGAAAAGCTTGAAAGAAATGAAGAAATCAGGGCGGTTTCAGACCAATTCGTTACTCCGACTTTCATTGACGATATGGCCGCGGCAATAGACAAGGTTATCGCTCTAAAACCGGTCGGAGTCTATCATATGGCAGGAAGCCAAAGAGTCTCCTGGTTTAGGGCGGCTGAGATAATGGCGCAAATCTTTAGATTACAT
>PFXB01000128.1 GCA_002791435.1 candidate division WWE3 bacterium CG_4_9_14_3_um_filter_43_9 | reverse complement strand
AAAATAAATTCGGCTTGTTTTCCTGCATCGCCGGGATGTAATACATTTCCGGCCTTATCCATTGCAATTTGCCCTGTTGTAAAGATTAAAACCGAATCGCCCACATCGATCTTATAACCATGTGAATACGCTCCCATCCTTTCGGCAAAATCAGAAGAATTTATTTTTTGCTTTTGCATAATTTTTCCTCCTTGCTTTATCGTTATAATTTTTTTGACTTTTAAGTTAGTTGTTTTCAGTTTTGAGTTATTTGTTGTACTTCTCCATGCGTTCGTTATTACTCGCTTGGTTGAAGTATAATAATCTTATTGTTTGACTTTTATGGAGAACTACCTTTTTGACCTTAACTTTTGACTTCTAACTTTTTACTTTTAACTTATTTTCTTATTCCCACCGAATCGTACCCGGCGGTTTCTGAGTGATGTCGTAGACTACCCTGTTAACTTCATGGACTTCGTTGGTTATCCTCCTCGAAATCTTGGCCAAAACGTCATACGGAATACGCGACCAATCACAGGTCATTAAATCTGAAGGATCAACCGAACGAATAGCGATCAACCACTGGTAGGCTCGTGCGTCGCCTTTGACTCCGGCAGTCTTAACTCCCACAAAATTGGCGAAAATCTCCCCGATTTTATCATACAGACCAGCCTTACGAATCTCGTCAACTACAATAGCATCGGAACGTTTTAAAATATCCAGCTTTTCCTCGGTTACCTCGCCGATAATTTGAATTGCCAAACCCGGCCCCGGAAAAGGATGACGTCCAGCGATCTCCTCTGACAATCCCAGTTTGCGTGCTACATATCGTACCTCATCTTTGAAAATTTCAGACAGGGGTTCTACCAGTTTTAGCTTCATATCTGCTGGCAATCCGCCAACGTTATGATGTGTTTTAATTTTGCTGGCCGTTCCCAAAGATTGCGCCCGCTGGCTTTCTATGCGATCCGAATAAATTGTTCCTTGAACTAAAAATTCAACATTTTTGATTTTATTAGCCTCCTCTTCAAAGATGGCGATATATTCGCGACCGATTATTTTCCTTTTCTCTTCGGGATCGGTAACTCCGGCCAGTTTGGTTAAAAATCTTTCTTGAGCCTCGACAACCCTTAATTTTAATCCTAACTTTTTTAAGGCTGTGGTAACCTCATCCGACTCATATAGGCGCATTAATCCCGTCTTAACGAAAATAGAGGTAAGATTGCGACCGATAGCTTTTCCAACCAAAATAGCCGAAGTCGTCGAATCTACACCGCCGGAAATTGCACAGATAGCTTTTTTGTCGCCAATAGTCTCTTTTATCTGGGCGATTTTATCCTGGATCCAATTCTCAATCTTCCAGTTTTTAGAGGCGTCGCAGATTTGGAAAACAAAATTAGAAAGTATGCTCTTGCCATGCTCGGTGTGCATTACCTCAGGATGGAATTGCAGTGCCCAGAATTTTTTGTCTGGATGATGAAAAGCGGCAATCTTGGTATTTTCCGTGCTGGCAAGGATCTTTATTCCCTTGTCTTCAAGGTTTCTAGCTTCACCCCCGTGGCTCATCCAAACCGTAAACTCCCGCGGTAAACCTGCAAACAGTTTTTCGGATTTTCCAATCTTGAGATTAGCCATGCCGTATTCTTTATTCTGTAATTCCCAAACTTTACCTCCAAGATTCTCGGTCAAAAGATACAGACCGTAACAAAGACCTAAGATGGGCACATTGATGGTAAATACTTGAGGATCTGGTTTGGGAGCACCGGTTTGCCAAGGAAAAAAGGGGCTGCCCGACAAAATCACTCCAAAGGGGTGGTGTTTCCGAATTTCAGTTACCGGGGTGTTAAACGCAAAAATCTCAGTCCGCACTCCCATTTCGCGAATTCGTCGCGCAATAAGCTGAGTGGTCTGAGATCCAAAATCGAGAATGACAATCTGTCTGTCTTCCATATTAACTTACTATACTAAAAAAAATAATCTGTCAAGGTTAAAAAGAAACCCCGATAATTCGGGGTTTCAGTAATGCGTTTATATACTCAACTTCCTCAGGTTGGCGATCAATATAGTTGAGTATTCCCCAAATAACAACATCTTAAATTACAAATCAAAGTTATTTGGGTATATGAGGTTTGCCTACTTTTGGTTTAGGTTGAAATCTACCTTGACATCTGCCTTTTCTTCTTCCGCAGCACGGAAAAATTCTTCTTCTTTGAAACCAAGCGCATTGGCGATCAAAACATTTGGAAAAATCTTAATTTTCACATTATAATCCATAACGTTCGCATTATAGAACTGACGAGAGTAGGCAATTTTTGACTCAGTGTCAGACAGTTCTTCTTGAAGCTTTAAAAAATTTTGATTGGCTTTTAATTCCGGGTTTGATTCAGCAATGGCAAAAATTGATTTTAAGGCTTCAGAAATGGCGTCATTAGCTTTTGCTTGTTCCTTTTTGGAACCCGAACCCAATCCTTCCCTTGCCTTCATTATTTTGTCATAGATTGCTTGCTCGTGTTTAGCGTATCCCTTGACGGTTTCAATTAAATTAGGTATCAGACTTGATCTTCTTTTTAACTGCACATCAATCCCGCTCCATGATTCTTGAACTCTGGCTTTGGCGGTTACAAGTCCGTTGTAAAGTGCCCAGACAAAAACAATAAGTAACAGCAAAATAATAATCGGAAAAATCCACATTTGCTTTCACCTCCCTCAAGAAAATTATTTCGAAAGATAAATTATATTATACATTAAAAAGCTCAAAATGTCACATGTTTACTTAAGTTTAATCTGATCCAAATTAGTATCGGATGACCTCAATTTACTTTTTATATTTTGGATATAATTAAGACGAATTTGGTATTGATAGCACTAATTGTTATTATGTATAACTTTTTTCATCAAATATTATTTTTGGAAAAATTTATTGTTCATTTAAAGAATAAATGCTTACTGATATAATGTATGTGTCTTATGCAAACTTTCTTACATTTAAAAACTAGAATAATGTCCGGATGGTCATTTTAATCATTGACTCGCAATAAAAGATTTGTTAGATTGTTATTAATCTTTTTTAATTCGTTTTGGACCCGTAGTGTAGCGGCCTAACACATCTGCCTGTCGAGCAGAAGAGCGCCGGTTCGAATCCGGTCGGGTCCGCCATAGTTTTTACTGCCCGCCCTATAAATTCCTTTGGCGGCTTTTTTATCTCTAAAATTTAAATATTAAATAATCAAAGGGGGTGAATTAACTTAAATGGCACAATCAAACAACCTTATTTCAAAGATAAAAGAGGAGCTTTGGGATAATCCACGGAATCGATCCGGCTTTTTGGCAGCTGTCATTTTAATCCTAACCATTGTTTTTCTAGTCTTTAATTACTTTGAAAAAACCGGAGATAAGAATCTTTTTCCTGCGGATGAAGAAAAGATTACCCAAGATCTAAATCAGGAAAATCAAAGTGATACCGGAGAGGTCTTAAGTGATCTGACTATTAACAGTGAAGAAAATTCACTTGAAAATAATTACTCAACATACAC
>PFXB01000057.1:2141-3608 GCA_002791435.1 candidate division WWE3 bacterium CG_4_9_14_3_um_filter_43_9 | reverse complement strand
AGAAAATAAGCTCGGTTGATGTCACAAAAAAGTTTTTTCAAGCCAATAAATTTTTTATTCTTTTTCCGGAGCTAAAAGCCCTTATATTAAAAGCGGATTTTTTATTGGAGAAAAATCTTGCCAAGGAAATAGGAAAAATAGGCGAGGTTGATTATCTGGCCTTAACCGGGGATTTTGTCGGTTTATCCGATGCGCCCGTTGACCTGATTTTAGTGGGAAAATTCAATAAAAATAAACTCGGTGATTTGATTAATGATTTTGAAAAAGATTTTGGTCGGGCGATTGATTATACCGTAATGACGCGTCAAGAATTTAATTATCGAAAAGATATTACAGACAGATTTTTGTATAATATTTTAGAGAATAAAAAAATTGTAATGATAAATGAGCTTGATGATTCAAGAATTAGCAGGGGAGATGAAAGTAGGTAGATATAATTATGTTTTTTATAATAAATACCGCGATACAAGGCGCTACATCCGTCGTCCTCGTAAAGGGCGATTCTTTTTATAAAAAAACGGCTGCAGCGAAAGAGTCCGGTAAAATTTTGGTTTTACTTGATAAGTTGTTAAAAAAAATAAAAGCAAAAAAAGAAGACCTCGCCGGCGTGGTAGTCGTAAACGGACCGGGACCGTTCACTTCGGTAAGACAGGGCGTTGTTGTTGCCAATGCTTTGGGGCGTCTTCTTGATATTCCAATTATTGGCGTGCGGGCAGAGGAATTTAATTTAGATAAAAAATCAGTCGCGGATTATGAGGCTAAGCTGAAAAAATCTAAAGCAGGAAAAATCGTTTTGCCTTTTTATGACAGAGAACCGAATATTACAAAACCGAAAGTGAGTATGTAGTATTCAGTAGTTAGCAGTTGGTATAAAAAAAGTCACAATTGTTTAAGAAAAAACGCTACAAGGAATGGCGTTTTTTTGTTTTGAATCATAAAAATTATTTGTATTTGATTCTCATAATTCTTGATTCATACTTCATGATTCAAATAGTTGTTCAAAATAGTTTAATTTAATAGCAATAAGAACTCGATCTAATATTTAGAGTTTATGAGAATACTCTTAACCGGCGGGGGAACAATGGGTTCGGTTTCGCCATTATTAGCCATTGCCGAAGAACTAAAAGAGAAAGACAATTCGTCGGAATTTTTGTGGCTGGGGACAAAAAATGGTCCGGAAGAAAAATTTGTGAAAGAAGCGGAGATACTCTTCAGGGCGATTCCTTCGGGAAAACTTCGCCGCTACTTTAGCGGATGGAATTTTATTGATCCTTTTTTGATTATTGCCGGATTTTTTTCTTCGCTTTGGATTATTTTTAAATTCAAACCGAAAATAATTTTATCAG
The DNA here is from genome assembly GCA_002791435.1 of candidate division WWE3 bacterium CG_4_9_14_3_um_filter_43_9. GTDB lineage: Bacteria > Patescibacteriota > CPR3 > CPR3. The sequence continues at coordinate 2,262 of PFXB01000057.1, read as the reverse complement.
CCGGAGGTTTTGTCGGCGTGCCGGTTATCTGGGCAGGTTGGTTTTTAAGAATTTCCAGTTTAATCCATCAACAGGATTTGCGTCCTGGTCTTGCCAATAAGCTTACCACCCCTTTTGCCAA
>PFXB01000057.1:721-2053 GCA_002791435.1 candidate division WWE3 bacterium CG_4_9_14_3_um_filter_43_9 | reverse complement strand
GGCGATAGAGCGCGCGCTAAAGAAATTTTTGGATTGCATGACGACCTGCCAGTTCTTTTAATTTTAGGTGGCGGGACGGGGGCGTTAGGGTTGAATAAAGTGGCGATTTTGGCGGCCAATGAACTTACTAATTTTTGCCAAGTCATTCACATAACTGGAGGAAAACTTGATGATGATTTTGAAACAAAAATAGACAGCCTGAAAAAAGAAAATAAAAATTATCACCTTATTGATATTTTAGTAACCGGGATGGAAGATGCTTTTGCCGTGGCCGATCTTGTTGTTTCCCGAGCGGGGATGGGGACACTGACCGAGCTTTCTGTTCTAGGCAAACCGACAATTTTAGTTCCTATGCCGGAAAGCCATCAGGAAGAGAATGCATGGTATTTCAAAAAACAAAACGCTGTTCACATTTTGGATCAAAAAAATTTAATGCCGGCCGAGTTTTCTTTTGCCGTTCGCGAAGTAATCAATAATAATATAGAGTTGGTAAATTTAAGCAGAAATATCAAGGGAGTGATGAAAAGCGACGCCGCAGAAAAAATTACGGAGAAAATATGTTTATTGTAGAATAGACCTAATCTGAAAATTTCGCAACGAAAGTTATTACGCAGTGGGTCTGATATTTTCGGTGTATTCAATAAATCTATGATCTATGGTATAATAAACTTGTATATCTTTAATAGAGATAAAACATTATAACATAAAGTATAAGATGGAAAAAATTTATTTGGCAAACAATATGTCTTCTCAATTTTTTAAAAAAACGTTTAAATATTGTTTTTTGCCGTTAGTTTTTGCTTTTTTTATTATTATAGCGTATTCAAGTTCAGCCTCTGCCGCCGCTTACTATGTCGCAAAAACAGGCAATGACACAACCGGAGATGGCAGTGTGGGTAATCCTTGGCTAACCCTGCAACACGCGGAAGATGCGGCTGCAAACGGAGACACTGTTCATGTTGGAGAAGGTACTTACAAGGAAAATCACGCCACACTGCACGGATGGTCGGTTAGTAAAGGAATAGCATGGATTGCCGATGGCGCGGTTACTGTTACCGCCACCGGAACGGCCCGTCGCGTTTTATATACATCAGGTACGGAATCAGTAAGTTTTACGGGATTTATTTTTGACGCAAACGATGGTATTGACGGCGCTAAATCTTATACGGTAAATTTTGCTACAGGAACAGCCAATAAAACATTTTCATATTGTACTTTTGAAGATGCGGCCAGTAGTCTCCTTGCTGGAGTTACTTTGTCCAATATAAATGTTGATAATTCAATATTTAATATGACCTCCGCTACGGTTTCCGGACTAAAAGGATCATATGC
>PFXB01000057.1:484-685 GCA_002791435.1 candidate division WWE3 bacterium CG_4_9_14_3_um_filter_43_9 | reverse complement strand
CACCGGTACGGCGGCGGTTAGGATAAGCAATCCCGGAAATTCAATTTTGTTTGAAAATAACAATTTTAATATTACGAATTCTTCTTATTTGTGGTATGTAACATCGTCTGGAGATTTTACGGTTCGGGGCAATACATTTAATGTTACGGCATTATCCAGTTCCGGGGGAATTTTTTTTGATTCCGGGACGGGGAATATCAC
>PFXB01000057.1:0-419 GCA_002791435.1 candidate division WWE3 bacterium CG_4_9_14_3_um_filter_43_9 | reverse complement strand
GGGATATAGATATTTCCAATAACAGTATTATTTCAACCATTGAAACAGCGGCAGATCCGTTTATACAAATAGTGGATCAGGCAACGCCGTCCATAACAAACAATACATTTGATTCTCAATCATCAGACGCGGAAAACATATCAATTACCTCCACCGGCACTAATTGCGGAGCGGTTACGATAAGCGGGAATACTATGTATTCGCGTGCAACCGTCGGTCATGTTATCAGGGTTGGTTCAGAAGCAAGCACTGCCGGCGATAATATGTTGGATGGGGCGGTAATAGAAAATAATGTTATATATGGCGCTTTGCATTATGATTCGGAGCTAGTTGACGTTACTGTTCATTCAATATTCTTTGGTTATAATAAAAACTCCTTCATCAGATATAATACTGTTATTGGTGGGGGAAACGGTATT
>PFXB01000099.1 GCA_002791435.1 candidate division WWE3 bacterium CG_4_9_14_3_um_filter_43_9 | reverse complement strand
CTGCGATTTCGGAGTACCACGGCGTAAAGCCTGTGGGAATCTATAATCTCCGTTTGCCGAAATATGAAAAAAATGAACTACCACTCCTTGCGCCGTGGTATCCTCCCCGCCGAATCCCTGCCTCGCTTATCAGGCGGGGGCGGAGCGGCGAGTTTATTAATCATTCGAATCCCTGCCTCGCCGGCAGGCGGGCACGGGTAAAGTAGGTGGTCTTCTCGAATAATTATAAAACAAAAAAGCCCTTACTTTTTTAATAAGAGCTTCTTTGTCCTGGCAGTGAGGTATTTTCCCAAAAGCTTGTGCTTTAAGTATCGTCCCCGCTAAGGCGTTTGACGACTGAGTTCAGGATGGGATCAGGTAGTACCACCTCGCTCAAACCACCAGGGGGAAACGGCCGGTATAGCTACTTTTCCCTAACGGCTTGCTCAGAAATTAAAAGATCAAAATTTTTAGTTGTACTTCTCCATTTCAGTCGAAGAATAAAGATCTTATTGTTCGACCTTGTGGAGAACTACCTTAATTTTGAATTTGCTATTAGTGCCTTTAAAACTGAATAGAATGTTTTTTTAAAAAACCATAACCCAAAAGTTGATTTTGATTTGACTTATTAGTACGGCTTGGCTGAATGCATTACTGCACTTACACCGACCGCCTATCCGTCCCGGCATATGCCGGACTATTTTACCAGGTAGTCTTCCTGGAGTCTCGCCCGCCTTGCGGCGGGTATTAAGATTCCTCATCTTAGAGTGGGCTTCACACTTAGATGCTTTCAGCGTTTATCCCAACCGAACGTAGCTACCCAGCGATGCCCTTGGCAGGACAACTGGTACACCAGAGGTTCGTCCATCTCGGTCCTCTCGTACTAGAGACAGCCCTCTTCAAGAATCTAACGCTTGTACCGGATAGAGACCGAACTGTCTCACGCATGATTTTCCAAACACTTTCGTGTGGCATGGACTATATCTTCACCCTAATATTGCGGTAAATTTTTCAATTAGGGGCCGACGTATGATTATCTCTATTACTAGATGATAATCTCACCTTACGCTCATAACCGCTTATGAGCCTGGGGATCAGTCTCTACGGGGAAAGAAGTTCTTTGTCGCTTAGATATCTTTTTACTTCCTGAAAATTATGTATTTTCTTTTTCGTATAATTGAATTCGCTTATTTTATCAACCTGTTTACATAACTTTAAAAACTCCTGCGAAGTATATCGTTCGCGTTTTTCAACAAGTTGTTTGAGAAGTTGCAATCCCAGCTTAACCTGTTTTCTTTTCAGAAAAACATAAGGCGCAACCAAGCTTAAAACCCTCATTGCTGGTCGATGTCCCACAATTGTATATTCCAAAATATGATCGTTTCGTTGCCTGATATATCCGTCTCTCAACTTATGTTTCAACCAATTCATGAAATTCTCATTTCCAGCTTTCTGGTAAAAAACAACACTTGCTCGTATTTGAAAACCAAAAATATAACCTTTTCTCTTCACCAGTTGAAACATCACACAACCGTCACCATCTAAAAAACCAGCAATATAAGCCTTTGTTTTTTCTTGCATAAGAACTTCTATCTTCCCTCGGTATTGCCCTGATGAGCGTTCGGTAGACTCATCGAGGGTTTCACCGATATTAGTCAGATTTATTATACACCATTACTGGTGTAGAACGCAATGATTTTACGTTCTGAACCCAGCTCACGTGCCGCTTTAATGGGCGAACAGCCCAACCCTTGGGAGTTACTTCACCCCCAGGATGCGACGAGCCGACATCGAGGTGCCAAACCTTACCGTCGATATGAACTCTTGGGTAAGATCAGCCTGTTATCCCCGGGGTAGCTTTTATCCGATAAGCTACGGCGCTACCACAAGCAAACCGTAGGATCACTAAGCCCGACTTTCGTCCCTGCTTGACTTGTAGGTCTCGCAGTTAAGCCGACTTCTACCTTTACGCTTACCTCCGGATTTCCATCCCGGATAAGTCGACCTTTGGGCGCCTCCGTTACTCTTTGGGAGGCGACCGCCCCAGTCAAACTGCCTACCAGACATTGTCTCCTCACCGGATTCACGGAAAAAGGATAAGAATCAAAATTCAGAAAGGGTGGTATTTCATTGGCGCTCGCGCGCAGCGCGAGAAAACCCTACAACTTAAAGCACTAAATTCTAATTCCTAAATTCCAAATGAAGCTTAAATTCTAAAACCTAAATTCTAATTTTTTATTTAGTGCTTTGATATTTATATTTATTTGGAACTTCGAATTTTGTGCTTAGAATTTGAAAATAGAGTCTTCTTGTGCTACGCACAAGCTCCCACCTATGCTACACATCCTAAACCTTAATCCAGTGTCAAGCTGCAGTAAAGCTCCACGGGGTCTTTTTGTCCTGGTACAAGGAGGCCGCATCTTCACGGCCATTGCAATTTCGCCGAGTCCCTTGCTGAGACAGTCTCCAAGTCGTTACGCCTTTCATGCAGGTCGGAACTTCATTTGTTGTCTTTGTGTTTCCACAAAAAATCAGACTATCTCTTCATCTTGCTTAAGTGTTTTAGAAGCTTTTCTTTTGTATGTTTTCTTTTACCGCTCTCATTCATTTGATAAGCCAGTTCAATTATTTGAACTAGATAATCTTTTGAGCGGTGGTGATTACTTGAAATAAGCTGACAAATTATGTCAAACTTTTCAAAATCCTCTTTCTTTGTAGATTGCAGTTTATGCTTTCTAAAATGAGGGACTACTTTATCAGTTAAGTCTTTGATGCTTCTAGCTTCAAACTTATAATTTTGATCTCTTTTACTGAATCTTATACTTCCACAATCAAAGTAATCTCGTACTTCTTTTAAAAGAGACAAGTTTCGTTTGTGCTGAGCAATGCAAAAACTTGGTCTTACTTCAATACCTGTTTTAAGTTTCTTTCTAAAACTGAAAGAGACAGAAAAACAAGCTTCACCATCTGAAAATCCTGTTACAAAAGAAGGAAACTCCATGACACCTTTCTTCTGGCAAGAGCTAGCGTATTATCTCGTTTGGCTAAATTATATCATAATCAAACGAGATCTCGTCTTTCGACTCAGTCGTTAGGGGTTCCCCCGCCGAATCGGCGAGGATTCCCACGGGATTACCATTTCTTAAATTCATGGTAGCTTTAAGAAGAAGGTTTCCCCGTTATTAGCTAGTTTACTTATCATACTTTACAGTACAATTCGGGCAAATTCCGATTGTTTACCCGACAAGGGATTACGCTACCTTAGGACCGTTATAGTTACGGCCGCCGTTCACCGGTGCTTCACTTGAAAGCTTCTCCCGCCTCTCGGCGGAATAACCTTCGCATTTAACATACCGGTACTGGGCAGGCGTCAGCCCCTATACATCATCTTACGATTTAGCAGAGACCTGTGTTTTTGATAAACAGTCGCTTGGAGTGTTTTCCTGCGGCCCCCGCCAAGCGGGGGCATGGCTTCTCCCGAAGTTACGCCATTAATTTGCCGAGTTCCTTAGCAAGGGTTCTCTCGTTCACCTTTGTATTCTCAACTCACCCACCAGTGTCGGTTTTAGGTACGGATAAAAAAGGTTCTCGCTAGAGATT
>PFXB01000014.1 GCA_002791435.1 candidate division WWE3 bacterium CG_4_9_14_3_um_filter_43_9 | reverse complement strand
GTTTTGGTCCTATCGGCGTCTCTTTTTAAGGAGAAAATTTTACCGGTACATTATTTCGGAGTACTTTTAATTATTGCGGGCGTGATATTCATTACTCGTGGGCGATAAAACCTTCATCTTCAAATGAAAACTTTACGATTTTTAATCATTGTATTTATCCTAACAATTCCTTTGGGACAATATAGCCGTTTACCTCTGGGAAGCATCGAGGGGGCTGTTTATTTGTCAGATTTGATCGCGGGACTAATCTTGCTCGTTTTTCTTTTTCAGATTTTGATTTCAAAAAAGTCTTTCAAATTGCCTCCGTTGTTCCTCTCGATTGTGGTTTTTATTCTGGTTGCCCTCACCACCCTTTTTTTTGCTAAACAAAATTTATCATTGACGGAGTGGGCAACAAGCTCTTTTTATCTTCTGCGTTGGATGGCTTATACCGGTTTATATTTTAGTGTTTATAGTTTAATTGCCGTTTCAGAAAGTAAAGAAAGAGAGGTCAGGCTGATTGTTAATCTCTTAATTTTAGCGAGCCTGATTTTAGGCATCCTGGGTTTGGTACAATTTGTTCTCTTCCCTGATTTTTCCAAGATGGTCGAACATGGATGGGATCCGCATTATTATCGGGTTTTGTCAACTTTTTTTGATCCGAACTATGTGGGAGGTTTTTTTGTTCTGAGTTTGGTTCTAATTCTAGGATTGCACTTTTTTGAACCGGAAAAGAAGATAAATTGGTTTCATTTTATCACCACCGGCATTATTTTTGTGGCAGTAATCCTCACCTTTTCCAGGAGTACTTATCTAATGTTGATTGTCTCGGTTGGATTACTGGGATTGATCAAATCGCGAAAGTTGTTATTGGTAGGACTGCTGTCTTTTATCTTAGCCTTTTTATTGATCCCTCGGGTTCAGGAAAGGATTTATGGAGCCATAGTGAATATCGACGAATCAGCTAAAGCCAGATTCACCTCCTGGGAGAATGGAATCACCATTGCCAAAGATAATTTTTTAACTGGTGTTGGTTATAATACTTATCGTTATGCTCAAATTCGCTACGGATTTATAGATTCTTGGGATTTAGAGGCAGGCGGGCGCTCAGGAGCCGGTGTGGACAGCAGTTTACTGCTGATTTTAGCCACCACCGGGATTTTTGGATTGTTGTCCTATTTAGGAATTTTTAGCGTGGCTTTAATAAAGAGCGGGAGAGGAATTTTTGCAAACAGGCTTAATTTGGCTAAAGGTTTGAGTTTAGTTATATTTTGTGGATTAGCAGGACTAATGATGCACAGTTTTTTCGTAAATTCGCTTCTTTATCCTTGGATTATGGGTTGGGTTTGGATAGTCTTAGGTTTACATAGCGGTTTAAATCGATGATCGTTGAATATTTAATATATCTCACCATTTTCTTGCTTCCTTCTTATATTGTGCGGTTTAAAATCGGTTTTGTACCTTTCACTCTTCTTGAAGTTTTAGTTTTATTAACTTTTTTAACCTGGATTGGCGAGAAAGTTAGAGAATCGCTAACCAAGAGGAGAAAATCGCCTTTTAGGCTCCTTGCAGCCCTCAAAAACCCATTCATTTTAGTTTCTCTGGGATGGATCATATTAAGTTTAATGGAAGTCCTTGTTTCTGTCGATAAAAGCGGAGCCTTGGGAATTTTTAAAGCTTACTTTTTAGAACCGGTTTTATTTTTTTGGGTTCTCACCGACAAAATAGCTTTTCGAAAACAGTTTTTGAGAGTGATGGGTGTTCTCATTCTGTCAGGGATCGGCATTGCCATTTTGGCAATCATCCAACATTTTACTCTCTGGGATCCGTTTGCGCCGGCCGAAATTGTTCAGGGAAGAGTGACGGCAGTTTATAATACCGCCAATGCCGTCGGCCTTTTTTTGGGCCCAATGATCGGAATTGTCGCAGCCCTGCTTTTCATTAAGAGGGAAAATCAAAAAAGCCTGCCTGTAAGAGTTGGGAGAAGTTTAGGATTGGTTTTGATTTTAATGCTGGCAGCTATCTATTTTTCTTTTTCTCAGGGTGCCTATGTGTCGGTTATAGCAGTCGGGATTCTGCTTAGCTTTTTTTATGTTTTGATCCGCATCTTAAGATCAAAATTTAATCTTCTACTCAAAATTTTATCTGGTTTAGGTTTATTATATTTGCTTTTTAATTTACTCTTTTTTGCCTTTCTACCGCGATTGATACCGAATATGCCGTCAAAACCCATTGTCCGGCAAACAGACAACACCCTCACCATCAGATTATGCCTGTGGGAGGGAACGCGCGCCTTGCTTTTGGCAAAACCTGTCCTTGGTTCCGGCCTGAACGGTTTTCAAACCGACTATGTGCAATATTACACCTGTGACTCTGAGCCTTTGCAATACCCTCATAATCTAATTTTGAATTTTTGGGTGGAATTGGGAATCATCGGTTTATTCCTGATAACAGCCATCATCTATCTTTATTTTAAAACCATCTTTATCAATCTTTCAAAAGCTTGTCAAAAAAAGGATAGTTTGGCGGCAAAGATTGGAGTTGGTTTGTTTACGGCTATGTGTTACTGGTTAGTCCACGGCCTGGTCGATGTGCCCTATTTTAAAAATGATCTAAGTCTTGAATTTTGGGTCTTAGTAGGACTTGCGTTGTGCTACTCAAGGATATTTGTTTCCGACGGATCTTTGGCGGAAGGAGTATAAAAAACTGTTTTTTCTGCGGTAGTTTCGTTACCAGCTTCATCCTTGGCTATAATTTTGATTTTATTTTCTCCGGGAGCAAGATTTAAACGATAAGAAAATTTGCCTGTATTTTCCACAATCACCTGATGTTCGTTAACAACCAAAAAAGCGTCGGGTTCGGCAATACCCTCGACAGTAACGGTAGAGTCAACGCCTTCCTGCCTCAGCCCATCTGCCGGTTTTTCCACTGTGAGAGTAGGCGGGGTTTTGTCCAAGACAACGGTCAGGTTAACCGGTTGACTCTCGTTGCCATCGGTTACGGCGGTTAATGAAAAATTGTTTTCTCCTTCATACAGAGTAACATTTTCGAAGATAAAATTTCCGTCTTGGTCGGCCATGGCCGTATCAACCTCATTTCCACTCAACAAGAGCCTTATTCTATCATTTGCCTGAGCCTGACCAGAAATAGTCAGTTGTGATTGATTGGTCAATTTGGGCAATGGGTTAATTTGCGGCGGATTGACAAGATCGAGATTGTTAGTTTCTGCGGAATTAGGGTTTGCTTGCCATGCCCCCCAAAAATTATACAGGTTGCTGATAAAAGGTATTCCCCATAAATAAATGATGGACAGAAAGCCGAAAGTTAACAGAATAATTAAAAACGTTTTTCGGTAAGCTTTAATTTCTTTTTTACGCAGTGAAGCTTGAGGTCGATAGTGATATTCACTTAAGTGATATTTTGATCGATACTTGCTCATGGTTTTTTTCCAA
>PFXB01000030.1:3496-3638 GCA_002791435.1 candidate division WWE3 bacterium CG_4_9_14_3_um_filter_43_9 | reverse complement strand
CCGCAGGTTTCAAACTTTGTTTATAACCGCAGGTTTCAAGCTTTGCTTATAACCGCAGGTTTCAAGCTTTGCTTATTTCGAGCGCAAGCGAGAATCAAACTTTGTTTATAACCGCAGGTTTCAAGCTTTGCTTATAACCGAA
>PFXB01000030.1:0-3452 GCA_002791435.1 candidate division WWE3 bacterium CG_4_9_14_3_um_filter_43_9 | reverse complement strand
TAACCGCAGGTTTCAAGCTTTGCTTATAACCGAAGGTTTCAAACTTGTTTATACATGAATTTGGTTGACTTATGTGAGATGCAAATGGAAAATGTTCTTAGGAAGCATTCGAGAAAGGAGCACTTTCTATATCTTTTACTTTATCATATCGAATCAATACCTGTCAATTTCAATTCTTTAAAGCTTCGATGTGCTAACCTTAAAACCCATAATATTTAATCTTATCCTCTTACTTTACCCATGCCCGCCTGACGGCGAGGCAGGCCTGCCTGACGGTAGGCAGGGATGAAGCGCAAGAAAATAACTTGAGGGTCGGCACTGCCCCCACCGACCCTCAAGTTTCGTTATATACCATAAATCAACCAAGATGTCAATCCCATAGTAATATTATATTATAATTACTTAATAAGCTTCGTTGAGGGACTTGAGGGCAGGCTTTTGACTTTTTATAATCGTTCGAGAAGACCACTTACTTTCCCCGTGCCCGCCTGACGGCGAGGCAGGGATGAATCGAATGATTAATAAACTCGCCGAATCTGCCCCCGCCTGATAAGCGAGGCAGGGAATCGGCGGGTTAGTCGAAAAATAATGGTCTTTTCTGATCTTCGATGCTAGATCCTTCTCCCGCTGGGCGGGATCAGGATGACCTCAAGTCTACAGGTTTTCATATACATCCTAAGAACTTACACCGCTTTCTTCACTAATTGAACAAAGATCATTCTTCCTGCAGCGGTTTGGAAAATGCGGCTCACCTGAACATCAACAATCTGTCCCATTAAATTTTTACCCTCTTCTACCACCACCATCGTTCCGTCAGGTAAGTAACCCACTCCTTGACGCAATTCCTTTCCTTCTTGGATAACTTTAACTCTAATCCTTTCACCGGGCAAAACCACAGTTTTTATGGCATTCGAAAGTTCATTGACATTCAAAACTTTAACCCCGGAAACCTTAGCCACTTTGTTTAAGTTATAGTCAGTGGTCAAAATCTTACTCCGCATCTCTTTAGCCAGACGAACCAGTTTTGAATCAACTCCTTTGATTTGAAGAAAATCCTTATCAACAATTCGTATTTTGATTTCAGGATTCTTCCTCATCTGCTCTAAAAGTTCCAGGCCTCTACGCCCTCGATTGCGTTTGAGAACATCGGTTGAATCAGCCACATGTTGCAGTTCGACCAAAATGAAACGCGGGACAATCAAAAGAGAAGGCAAAAAACCCAGATTCATAATCTCTCCAATCCTCCCATCAATAATGGCACTGGTATCGACCAAGATAGACTCAAAACCAAATTGAGCGCGTTTATCTTTCTCCGAGGATTGACTCTGTTGCTGTTCGCGCCTTTTCTGCAATTGCTGATTTGTCTCGCGAATAATGGAAACAACCATGCGTTGAATTGAATTTTTTAAATGTTCGATTAAAATGGGGATTAAAAGAAGACCGATGGTCCCGGCGATGAATCCCGCCAGGGTTTGACCTAAATAACTAATTCCAAAAAGAGGATGGGTATTGAAATAGACGTTGGATAGGATAAAACCCAAAAAAGTGAAACCAACACCTAAAATGATCCGGATAAAAGCTTTTTTTAACATGTTTTCTTAAAGCTTCAACGTCAAGTCAAAGCTTGCCTTAGATAAAATTTAAGATGAATACTGATAAACAAGTTTGAAAGCTCCGCTTATACAATTGTTTAACTTCTGCTTTAGAAGTTTACGCGATCACAAAAGCCTTAAGGCTCGTAATCCCTCAGCCAAAAGCCTCTTTTAGGGCCTGATTTAAATTACGCGCTGTCTCGGCTGAAATAAATTTATGAAAGCCTAATTTTTGAGCTTCTTTTATTCTCTGCTCTTCGCGGCTAACCTTGCGCACCTCACCCAAAAGTCCTACTTCCCCAAAAACCGCCATCTTGTAATCGGCGGCTTGATTTTTAAAACTGGAAGCAATAGCCAGGGAGATGCCTAGGTCAATCGCCGGTTCCCTCACTTTCAATCCTCCTGCCACATTAACATAAATATCGTAAGTATTCAAGTTGACCCCAGTCCGGCTGGAAATGACCGCGCACAGCAACACCAGACGGTTAAAATCAATTCCCACCGCCGTTCTTCTGGGGATAGCCAGGGAAGATTTGGTAACCAAAGCCTGAATTTCGACTAAAATCGGCCTTTCTCCCTCCAAGGTTGCCACCACCACCGAGCCGGGAGTTTTTTCCCTTTGATCGTTTAAGAAAAATTGCGAAGGATTGACAACCTCCTTTAGGCCCTTCTGCTCCATCTCGAAAATTCCCACTTCAGAGGTTGAACCAAAGCGGTTTTTGGTGCTGCGCAAAATCCGGTAGGTATGGAAAAGGTCTCCTTCGAGGTATAAAACCACGTCCACGATATGTTCCAACACTTTCGGTCCGGCCACGACTCCCTCTTTGGTAACGTGACCAATTAAAAAAAGTGGGGTATGACTGCTTTTAACTACCCGTAAAATTTTAGCAGCGCTCTCACGCACCTGCCCGACGCTTCCTGAAACACCATTTAACTCTTGAGTATATAAAGTTTGGATGGAATCAATAATCACCAAAGACGGCTTTAATTTCTCTATCTCGCTGATGATCTGTTCGACGTTATTTTCAGCCAAGATTAAGATTCTTTCACCGTTAATCTGCATGCGCTCAGCCCGAATTTTGATCTGACGGGCCGATTCCTCACCCGAAACATAAAGTACGGATAATTTAGGGTTTTGACAGATTTTGGCGGCCACTTCCAAAAGCAAGGTTGATTTCCCGATACCGGGCTCACCGGCTATTAAAGTCACACTGCCGGGAACGATTCCTCCTCCCAAAACATGGTCGAATTCGCCGATGCCGATTAAGAGTCGCTCCAAATCCTTTTGCGGAATTGATTTTAAAGTATAGACCTGAGATTGGGTAACCGATTTGAACTGACCTGCACTTTTAGGAGAAACTGGCAGGGTGGTCTCAACAAAACTGTTCCATCGACCACACTCCGGACAGCGACCGATCCAGCGCGGAGACTGATATTGACATTGTTGGCACTCGTAAACCGTTTCTGTTTTAATTCTTGTCATTTAATGAAGCTTAAAAGGTAAGCACCAAACTCTAAGTACTAAATTACAAATAAGCACTAAATATCAAGCACCAAATTAGATTTAAAGCACCATAATTTTAGAATTTAGAGCTTAGAATTTATTTGCCTGCCTGCCGCAGGCAGGGAACTTGGAATTTAGGATTTAGAATTTTATCCCCTACAGCAATTTAGCAATATAACAATTTGAATTTAGAGAGGCAATAAATTCATTCTTTTACTGGATACATCCAGGCTGAGGATTCTAAAGTTTCCTCTATCCCCGACCTTAAACTCTTTTCCGCTCTCAGCCAATTGCGTGCTATAAATCAAACCGTCAATTCCTTCCTCCAGTCTCACAAAATCACCAAAAGCAGTAAG
>PFXB01000096.1:550-4232 GCA_002791435.1 candidate division WWE3 bacterium CG_4_9_14_3_um_filter_43_9 | reverse complement strand
CGAAATAAACAAGTTTGATTCTCGCTTGCGCTCGAAATAAACAAGTTTGATTCTCGCTTGCGCTCGAAATAAACAAGTTTGAAACCTTCGGTTATGAGCCAGCTCGTTTTCTTTCAGAAAAAATGCACCACGGTGTAAAGCCTGTGGGAATCTATTGTTCTTTGATAATTTTTGAAAAAGTTTTTCCATGATTAAGACGAACTATCCGCTCGAAAAGAAAAACGAAAATCAACCGATTAAAAAAAAACATCCAAAAGTCAATTCTTTTCGAGCAATAGACACGGCCTTAAGTTTGGGATTTACGCTGGTTATTCCTCAATTAGGCGGCTTAGCCATCGGACTTTTTCTGGATCATAAATTGCAAACGAAGCCAATTCTGACAATAGTTTTTTTAACAACAGGATTGGTTTTGGGTATTGCTGCGATGATCAGGCAGGTTAAACAAAATTTTTAGTCATAATTTAAAGACTGTCAAAAAATGGAAATTTCACTTGCAGCTGAATCTCTCTTTCACATCGGCCCTCTAGCGGTGACCAACTCAATGGTAGTCAGTTGGGCGGTGGGCTTGTTTTTTATTATCCTGTCACTTTTTGTTTATTACGGATATTCGCATCTTCCGACCAAGTTAAAAATTACCCTCGAAATTATTCTGGAAGGGTTGATGGGTTTGGTTGAAGGCGTAGCGGGTCCAAAAGCCCGCGATTTTTTCCCCTTGATCGCCACTTTTTTTCTTTATATTTTGTTTTCTAATCTTACGGGCATTATCCCCGGCGTTGGCACCATCGGTTTTCACATGGAATTACACGGACAGGAAAGGTTTATCCCCATCCTGCGCGGTCCGACAGCCGATTTGAATACCACTTTGGCCTTGGCGATTGTTTCGGTTGCTGCAGCTCAATTGTATAGCATTAAGTATTTAGGATTTAAAGGCTGGCTTTCGCGCTTTTTTAATTTTAAAAATCCGATTTCTTTTTTTATGGGCATTTTAGATATCGTCACCGAATTTGCTAAAATCATCTCTTTTTCTTTTCGTCTCTTCGGTAACATTTTTGCCGGAGAAGTTCTTCTGGCAGTGATGCTTTTTCTGATACCGTTTATCGTTCCGGTTCCGTTTATCGGACTGGAAATTTTTGTCGCCTTTATTCAGGCTTTAGTTTTTAGTATGCTGTCCTTGGTTTTTATCACTGTGGCGTCGGAACGCAGTCAACACTGATATAATTATAGACAAACTTATTAGAAACCATGTTATTAAGGTATGCCTGTCCGCCAGCTGGCGGATCTATACGCTAAACCAATTAAGGTTTTTTAGAAATAAAGACACCTAAATTGTAATTGGTTTATCTATACAAAACCATAAAAGGAGGAATTTATGGACAAGTTAGCTACTGGTTTAACCATTGCGATTGGAGGATTAGGTCCTGCTCTGGCAATCGGAATGATGGCCACCAAAGCTATGGAAGCCACGGGTAGAAATCCTGAGGCCGCGGGCGAAATTAGAACAAGCTTAATTTTGGCCATGGGTTTTGCCGAAGCTATCGCAATCTATTCTTTGGTGATGGCACTGATTCTTAAATTTGTTTAGCCTGTCGGGGCACGAACGCTCATCACAGTGAAGAGAAAACGTTGAGAGATTAATAATTAGTTCTTACACAAGACAATGCAAAGCTTTACAGGAGGCAAAATGGAAGCTCTAGGTATCAATCCGCTGCAGCTGGCTGCCCAGATTGTTAATTTCTTAATCATCTTTTTCATTCTTTACAAACTTACCTATCGAACTATTTTAAAGGTTTTGGGTGAGCGTGAGAAGAAAATCTGGGAAAGCATGGAGTATAGCGATAAGATAAAAGCAGAATGGGAAAAAATGGGCAAAGTGCACACTGAGGAAGTAGGCAAAGCGCGTAAAGAAGCGGAGATGATTAGGGAAGAAGCAAAGTTAGCAGCAGACGAGAATCGTCAAGCCATACTCACCGAAGCCCGCGAAGAAGCCGAGGGTTTAGTCAAAAAAGAAATGGCAGCCTTTGAAGAGAAGAAACGGGCTGAAGAAAAAACGTTGCGTACTAAAACGATTGAAATGTCAACGTTGATCGCTGAACGGTTAATCCGCGACTACCTTCGAAAAGAAGATCAACAGAGCATGGTTGACGAAGCTATCAAACAGTTAGACTCTATGAAATCCTAAAATATACATTAGATTGAGATTGATGAACATGACAGAAGACAATCAGCAAATAATCGATATCCTAAACGAAATTATTGAAGCGCAGGCAATCGAACCTAAAACAGCGGAGAAAATAGAACAGTGGTTTGAAACTCAGCGGGAAAAGGAAGTAGCTGAAGTGACTACCGTTATTCCTTTATCCGACACGCAAAGAGCGAGCTTAGGTCACAAGCTGTCAGAAATCTTTAACCGTCCGTTGAAAATCGACAACCGCATTGATGAAAAGATTTTAGGCGGGATGAAAATTAAAGTTGGTTCTCAAGTCATTGATGCCACCCTGTTAAATAAAATCGGGCAATTGAAAAGTTGGATGCACGAGCAAATCGAGCAGCTTTCAAGTTAGAGCGTTGTTAAAACAATTTGTCATCCCGCCCGCCGAATCCCTGCCTCGCCGGCAGGCGGGGGCGGGATGCGGGATCCCGTAGGAAATGTGGTAAAACGGACGGGATTCCTTACTTGAGGTCGGGAATGACATGAATGGTCAAAAGCGACATTCTGTTTTTAAAGGACTATAAAACAGCCCGGGTTTCAGCTTTTGCTGAAAGTTTAAGTTTCGCTAGCAAGAAAACCTAAAATTTATCCGGAGGGCAAGATGCCTAAAGAAGTAGTTTTCACCGAAGATTTTTTGAAAAAGCTCAAATCATTTCAAACAAAGTCGGTTTTAACCAATGTCGGATATATTGCGTCTTTGGGCGACGGGGTAGTGGAAATAAACGGCCTTTCTGAAGCAGGTTATAATGAGATTCTGGAATTTACGCATGATGTTTTTGGTGTTGTTTTTAATCTGGGAGAGGACAGGGTAGGGAGCATTATCTTAGGTGATTTTGAAAAACTGCAGGAAGGCGACGAAGTAAAAACCACCGGCCGCATTTTAGAAATTCCAGTCAGCGAGCATTTAATCGGAAGGGTTGTCGACCCATTGGCGCGGCCGCTTGACGGGAAAGGAGAGATTCTGGCTAAAAAGGCTTATCCTTTAGAAAAAATTGCGCCGGGAGTTATTCAGCGGCAATCGGTCAACACGCCTTTGCAAACCGGGATCAAAGCCATTGATTCCATGATTCCTATCGGCCGCGGTCAGCGGGAATTAATAATCGGAGATCGCGGAACAGGCAAAACTGCCTTAGTTATCGATACGATTATGAATCAAAAAGACCAAGGGGTTTCCTGCATCTACGTTTCTATCGGCCAAAAAACCGCCAGATTAAGACAGATCATAGATAGACTCGAAAAATATAAAGCATTTGACTATACTATTGTGGTAGCGGCAAACGCCTCTGATCCAACCTCTCTGCAGTACATTGCTCCCTATGCAGGGGTTGCCATCGGCGAATATTTCATGGATCAAGGGCGCGATGTCTTGATAGTTTACGATGATCTTACCAAACACGCTTGGGCTTATCGCCAGATATCACTATTGATGCGCCGGCCATCCGGACGCGAAGCTTATCCCGGAGACGTTTTTTA
>PFXB01000096.1:0-493 GCA_002791435.1 candidate division WWE3 bacterium CG_4_9_14_3_um_filter_43_9 | reverse complement strand
CTTCACTCGCGGTTGCTGGAGCGTGCCTGCAAACTATCCAAAGAATGTGGAGGAGGATCAATAACCGCCCTGCCTATTATTGAAACCCAGGCGGGTGATGTTTCGGCCTACATTCCCACCAACGTCATCTCAATTACAGACGGGCAAATCTTTTTAGAATCTGATCTTTTTTATGCCGGGCAGAGGCCGGCTGTCAACCCCGGCATCTCCGTTTCCAGAGTAGGCGGAGCAGCCCAGATTAAAGCCATGAAAAAAGTGGCCGGCAAAATCAGGCTTGACCTGGCCCAATACCGAGAATTGGCCGCTTTTGCTCAATTTTCGACGGATTTGGATCCCGCCACCAAAGCGCAGATAGATCGCGGCGCTCACGTTACTGAAATTTTAAAACAAGATCAATATAAACCCATGCCGGTTGAGGAAGAAGTAGCTATCTTATGGGTAGCAACCAACGGATATTTGGATGATCTGCCATTGAGGTTGGTACGCCAATTCG
>PFXB01000092.1 GCA_002791435.1 candidate division WWE3 bacterium CG_4_9_14_3_um_filter_43_9 | reverse complement strand
CCCACCACTCCCCGCCGAGTCGGCGGGAAATTCGCAATTTCGGTATGAAACTTGAGCCCCGTTGAATTGTCGGCGCAGAAGTACGATCGACCAGTGAGCTGTTACGCACTCTTTAAAGGATGGCTGCTTCTGAGCCAACCTCCTGGCTGTCTATGTACCTCCACCGCCTTTACCACTGAGTTCCATTTAGGGACCTTAATTGACGATCTGGGTTGTTTCCCTCTTGAGCAACGCGCTTAGCCGCGCTGTTCTGACTAGTCGTTTGTAAAAACGGTATTCGGAGTTTGGTTGAATGCGAAGGATTTCTCCCCCAGCGATTCATTCAGTAACTCTACCCCCGTTTGGATCAACGACCGCTAGCCCTAAAGCTATTTCGGGGAGAACCAGCTATCTCCGAGTTCGATTGGCATATTACCCCTAACCACAGCTCATCCCAGCCTTTTGCAGCAGACACGGGTTCGGGCCTCCCCCGTCTTTTACAACGGGTTCACCCTGGCCATGGATAGATCACTCGGTTTCGGGTCAAGTTCCGCCTATCGTGCTTTCGCCTTTTAAGACTCGGTTTCCCTTTGGCTTCGAGCCTGAAGCTCTTAACCTTAACAGACGGAACATACTCGCCGGCTCATTCTTCAATAGGCACGGTATTAGTCGCCGAATCGGCGACCTTTACCCGCTTTGTAGGCAACACAATTTCAGGTTCTATTTCACTCCCCTCACCGGGGTTCTTTTCATCTTTCCCTCACGGTACTTGTTCACTATCGCTTTTGAGGGTATTTAGCCTTGGAGCGTGGTCGCCCCAGCTTCCCTCAGGATTACACGTGTCCCGAGGTATTCAGGAATTTATCACAAACACAATATGAAATTTCGTATACAGGACTCTCACCTTCTGTGGTAATCCTTTCCAGAATTTTCTACTATCTCTTCGTGTTTTAAAAGATAAACCCTACAACCCCCGCTCATACGCAGGACGGGAAAACCTACCTTCACATAAATTCTAAATATGAAGCTCCCTCGACCTTACGGTCGGGGTATCTTCTTTTTCTTCGCTGCGCTCAGCCCGACTTCGTCGGAGCAAGCTTAATACCGCCCCGCCGTGCGGGGCGGTTTTGAGCTTGGAAAAATAAAACTCTAAGTTCCCTGCCTGCGGCAGGCAGGCAAATAATTACTAAATTCAAAATTCTAAACTTTAGAATAACAATCGTGTTTAGAGCTTAATGCTTTAGTGCTTAAAATTTATTTGGAGCTTAGTGCTTAGAATTTAGGATTTGAAAGTTGGGTCTCCTTGTCCTACGTACAAGCAGGTTTAGGCTTTTCCCTTTTCGCTCGCCACTACTAAGGGAATCTCATTCGATTTCTTTTCCTCTGGTTAATTAGATGTTTCAGTTCACCAGGTTCCCTTTCTTAACCTATGTATTCAGTTAAGAATCCCCCCGCAAAGCGGGGGAGGGTTTCCCCATTCGGAAATCCCCGGGTAATTGCGGCTCTTGGCGCCTTCCCGAGGCTTATCGCAGTCTAGCACGTCCTTCTTCGGCCCTTAAAAGCAAGTCATCCATTGTGTGCCCATAAAATTCAAAACCAACCTTTGGGTGTAATTGATTTTTACTAACATTCTATTCAGTTTTTAAGGAGCTAATTTTAGCTTCTAGCAGATGGCTTCTAGCATCTAGCTTTTTTTTATCGGCTAGTTGCCAGGAGCTAGTTGCCAGCCGCTAACCTGGTGGACTCGGGCGGACTCGAACCGCCTACCTTCTCATTGCAAATGAGATGTTCTACCGGTTGAACTACGAGCCCTTCTTTGCAAATTTTTTGGCGGGCTGCTCTTCCAGCTAAGCTAAGGGCCCCTTAAACTTAAAAACCCCTGTCAGGAGGGGTTTTAAAAAGTTATACTTTAAAAACTTACCTACTTAACAACGCAAACATTGACCACGGCCATTGCATAAAAATATCTGTCCAGCATGTGTAAATTTTTTAAAGTTTTTTCCTCTCAAGACGTTTATTCCTTCTTAGCTTTCATGAGCACCCAATTTATAACACAGGGCTTTCACAAAAGTCAAGCCGAATTGTTTTGGGTTAAAAGTACAAGTTTCCATTGTTAAATCTATGGCGACTTAAAAGTCGCCGCTACAAAATTTGTATTCCTTTTCTCTTTTTTATTCATCAATCTTAAATCTTTATTCTTAAAATCTCTTGTTTATACCAGGTCCGACCTGTAGAAATGGAGGTCATCGGTAGATGTTTTAGTCTGAAGATTTTGAACAACAGTTTGCATCTTTTCGATCTCATTTTGCACTTGAATCATGAAAGTCTGACTCTCGGCTAACCTTACAATCGAGAAATAGAAAAGACCAACACTAACACTTAGAAAAACTGTGAGCGAAATGAGGCCCAGAATTAAGCCCTGTTTTTTCTCTTGGATCACCAAGGTGTCGGAAACCTGGTCGTGCCAGCCTTGTTTTTGGGGATTTTTAAAAATCGCCAGATAGCCTAAACCCAAAAGGACGCCGGAGACAAAATACCCGATGATAAAACGAAAAGCTGACTGGACTAAAGACAAATTTCTGCCTTCCAAGGTGGTAACCCTCAATCCAAACAACCTCTTTCCCAAAGATCCGCCTAAATGAGTGGTCAAAAAAATGAGATAGATATGCCAGAGAATTCTATTGAAAAGAAATATAAATAAAAACAGGCTGCCTAGCGATTTAAGCAGTAAGCCCAGATCTTTTAAGTAAAGACTTATGAAAACCCAGGCTAAAAAAAGAAAGACTAGATTAAAAATTAAAACATCCGTTACGTAGGCGGCCAATCTTATCAAATAGCCGGCATAACCAGGTTTACTCTCTTCCATAAAAACCCACCTCTTATACCCAAATAACTCCATTTTGCCATAAATTTTTTGCTAAAATTGCTTATTATTTGGGTTCTACTCAACTCCATTTTTGCATTTTACAGTTAGTTGAGTGTACTTTTGCATATTTTGTCCTGTCTGAACAGGTTTATCAGGCTGAAGCGTTTTCTTAATCCCGATTTCGCGGGCAAAAAGCGTCCAGACCGCTGACTTGTAAGCCATAAAAATGCCTTGGATCAGGCTTATTGCCACCATTAGTAAAATAAAGACCAAAACTCCAAACGGCACTCCGATCAAAGGACTGACTTTGAAAAGAATGTAAATGAGAAGTACGACCGGAATAAAAGGGATAACTACCAAAACAGTAAGGCAGCCGACCCCGCAGCCTATCCCCACATTAATAAGCCCCAAGGCAATCTGCTCCAAAAAATGTTTTTTGACTAACGCAAATGACTCAAAAAGAGCTTTTCGGGGTGTTAGTCCTTCAATTACGGCTTTTCTTTGAGCCAAAATCAAAGTCAAGTTCAAAGCCAGAGAAGCTATCAAGATGACTAAAGTTAATGGTATGATTAGCAAAATTAAGGCCAAAATTTTAGCTGAGGTAGGTAGGACAAAAAGTACCAACGGGACTAGAATTGCGCCCGAGAGGAAAATGACGCCGAAAAATATCAATCCCGGGACAAAATTAAGCCACAGAAGAGCTTTAAAGGATCGTCTGCCTTGCCGGGAACTGGCAGCCAAGGATGATTCTTTCCCCTCGTCAAGATCGCAAACCGCCCCGATCAAGGCCCCCTCCACCCAACTTTTGATGACAAGCCTGAGCATAAAACTAAGAATAATCAAAATGAGAAGAACAAGGATTGCGACAACCCA
>PFXB01000123.1:2298-3381 GCA_002791435.1 candidate division WWE3 bacterium CG_4_9_14_3_um_filter_43_9 | reverse complement strand
TACTCACCCCTCTATCCAAACTCAGGAGGAAAACTCCCTGAGGGTTGACCGCCAGAAGAGTCGGCTTTCCGACTTCTTCCTGGTTGAAAGAAAAGCTCTCTGTCTTTTTGGAGACCAAATCAACCTGATATAAATTCGCTTTGATCCGGTCCAATAAATACAATTTGCCTTCGTTTTCGGAAAGACCAGTTGGCGCCGCATTCTTGTCAATTGAGCTTAAATCGAAAACGACTTCCTCCTGCACGCTAAAGACTTTGTAGAGGCCTTTTTCAATCTCAGTTTTCAGCTCTTTTAACTGCTCGCCATCTTCTTGGTTAAGATTTAAGGAGGAAGTACCGCTTAAAAGGGATTGTGCTTCCTCAAGTTTATTCTTCTTCTCGGTCTCAGAAAGACTTACTCTTTGCGATTCTTTGAGGTTCTCTTGAGCTTTGGTTACCAACGTTTGAAATTTCTGATGGTCTTGGGCTCTCCCTTTATTCTTCAAAGTTATAAACAGACTGACTGCTAAAATCACAATCAGCAGAAAGGCTAACAGCAGAAAAGATCTCGGGTTTGTAGCAGCCGGCTTTTTGAGATAAACTTCCGGTTCCTCTTCTTGCATTCTCTCTTTTAAAGAAGGTAAAACAATGACGAGGAAGCGCATCAAGCGCTGTTTTAACCACCTGGCTTTATCCCGGAGAACGGCTGCCCCTTTTCCAAGATTAGCTTTCAGGGGAAGGCTCGCTGAAGACAGGAGGCCTTTTCCTGCTTTAACGGGTACCAATCCCGCAACTTTTTTAAGTGAAAAAAGGCTTTTAAGTTTGGTTAAAACGTTTGCCCGGGAAGGCGATTGTAAAAGCCTTTCGGGAGTAATAATCGAAAGTGATTCTTCCTGGGTGGGGAAAATTTTAAATTCGAAATTAAGAAACAAGCCCGCGACCAAGGCTCGATTTTTAACCGAAGCTTGGCTTTGGTCCTTGCCAAGCTTTTCTGTTAAAAGCTTGGCCGCCTGGCCCAAAGGATAACCTAGAAGATAGGTTTTGATGCTCTCCGGCGGAAAAGCCTCCCAAAACTGAGTGGTCCCCAAGATTAAAAAATCTTTTT
>PFXB01000123.1:0-2216 GCA_002791435.1 candidate division WWE3 bacterium CG_4_9_14_3_um_filter_43_9 | reverse complement strand
CTTGAGGTTTCCTTCCCGTAAAATGGCCACTTTGGTCAAACCCAACTGTCCCAGATAGAGCACATTCCCCCACAGGATCGCCACCACAATATTAAAATCAACCCCTTCGGTCAAAATCCCCTTAGCCTGAATTTCCGCTTGGACGTAAAAGTAAGCTTTCTTGATTCCCCTCTCCAGTGATTTCAGCACATTGTCTTGGGTATCCCCGTAGTATTCAATTTTGAGCTCTTCCAAAGCCTTGTCCAAAAAATCTTTTAATTTCAAGGAATCCGCCGAAGCCAAACTTATCAGAGCATAAAGTTTTCCCTTCAGACGCAAAGTTTCTTCATCCGGGGGTTTTTCTATATAAATTTTGGTAAGCGCCTGCTCGCTTTCCTCTTCGCCGCCTTTTAATTCGGCAAGATTAATCCCCAAACTCTTTTTCATGGTTACCTCTTTAAAAAACATTTAGAATCAAGAGCAAAACCAAAACTGCATAACAGACGTAAATCCAAGCAAAAGTTTTAATATAGGGCGACAGTTTAGTGCCTAAAAAATTGGTCATCAATGTCACCTGCCGCACAATCAGCAGAGCGAACAAAACGTAAAAAAAGATGGCTAGTAAAAGTCCGATTGTAACAATCTTTACCCAATCCACGGCTTCCTTTTGACCGATAATTTTTAAAATGGAATCCCATACCTCAAGGGGCTTACCTAACTCCATGTTGGCCTCCATCGTAATTTAAACATCTTTCCATTCCCGGTTTTCGCCCTGAATTAAATCTCCTATGATCTTATGGATTTCGGAAGGATACGGGACATTATTAAATTCCAAGTCGGTCACTTCAGCGGCTGTTTGCACGATAAGATCGCCATAGTCAAAGATAACCGGCAAAAAACCGGCTACCCTATGGGTTAGGTCTTGAACCTTGGAAAGGGGTGCTTCGGAAATGTTTTTATACAAGATGCCGCGGAAATCAACATCCACGATGCGTTCATTGGTAACGATATAAACATTATAATACCAACCTAAAAATCGCTCAAACACGAAGCCTAACGCCAAAAGGTACCAGATTGCTAAAAAGATTTCGCGACTTCTTAAAGAGAATTTACTCCAAAAATCAACATCGCCCATAGAAACCAGACCCGGAAGGAGAAGCGGGAAAATAAAAAGAAAAATGGCAGCCACGACCCAACCAACATTGGTTATCCAATGCTGCCGCAAGAGTAAAACCACTTCTTCTTTGTCATCCTGCGTTTCAAAAGAAACTCCAATCGGTGAGAAAGCAAAGGATGAAAGCGGGTTCTTAGTCGGTTTAAGTGGTTGCGATTTGTCAGACATTGTTTTTAATATAGCAGATTTTACTTTAGATGAGAAGCTTGCCTAATTTATATTTCGAGCGTAAAACCGTGGGCGTAAGCCCATGGATAAAACAAAATTGCTTGAAAGCAATTTAAAGCCAAATTCCTCGCGAAGCGAGAAATAGAAGATCCCGCGGACCTCAAGTCCGTGGAGATTCATTTCAAGAGAGCGAAATCCACCCCGCAGTGCGGGGTGGATGAAGCGCTTACAATTCGTGCGAAGCACGCTACACGGGCGAATCAAAAAACCCTGCCTCGATGAGCAGGCGGGCGCGAGTATCAAGCTCGTCGGTTTTTTATATCCAACAATTAGTCTATCTTAACCGCCTTCTTGCCAAAACAGGAGGCAAAACAAATATTGGTCCAAAATTTTGGATCAGAAGAAAGATTAGAAAAGGGCAAGAATAATGTTTTGGGTCTATTTTTTACCTCTTCCAAAACGCAGATGTCATCATTACAACTTGCCAGTTTTACATATCTTTCCTTCATCTCTTGGTTATACCTTGCGGCAGTCCCTTGGGAAAGGTCTAAAAATGCATCCTTCAAGTTATTGCCTAAAACTAGATAAAAAAGAAGTAGTGGGAGAAAAATTAAATTGAGGAAGTGTTTTAAAAAACCAAAGAACTGTTTGGTCGTCTCGGTAACGCTTCCTTTTTCCCAATGCAGATAAAAATATTGGAAAAAAGCAAAACAGCTCAGAAAAAAGCCAAAAAGGAAAGATAAATAAATAAAATTTAAGATTCTACCCGTAGGCAGTGCACCAGTACTCCAGAAATAAACGAAGAATTCTAGAAAGAGCAAAAAAAATGAACTAAAAACGGCAAGTATGGGGTGTATTTTGGGAAAATTCCCGAATCTTTGAACGGAAAGTAGGC
>PFXB01000068.1 GCA_002791435.1 candidate division WWE3 bacterium CG_4_9_14_3_um_filter_43_9 | reverse complement strand
TACGATGTAGATGTTAAATTTTTGCCGGTGGCGATCTAGAAGTCTAGTTGTTTGGGTTTACATTTGATATTTTATGGTTTAAACTACTTCATTATCCACTAAAGTAAACAAAACATTTTCGTATCTTTTAGTTGATTAAATCGTTAATAAAATTTACAAGGATCATTTATGTTGGGGGATGGTGATTTTAGGTCGCTTTCTGAGGAAGAATTGGTTGAGAAAGCTAAAGAAATACCGCATGCCTTTGGTTATCTCTACGAAATTTATATCGATAAGATCTATAACTTTATTTTTTATCGGACTTTCGATCGGGATGTAAGTGAAGATTTGACCCACACAGTCTTTGAAAAAGTACTGACCAATATCAAATCTTATCAGAAAGGAACAAGCAGTTTTGCGGCCTGGATATTTCGGATTGCACGCAATCAATTGATTGATTATTACCGTAAAAAGAAAAGCTTGCCTTTATCTGAAGAAATGGAATCAAAGTTATTTTCTGAGGATGATCTTTTAGCACAACTGGTCAAGGGGGAGAAACAAGAGAAGGTTTTTATGGCGGTTTCTAATCTGAGTAAAGATCAACGGGAGGTTATCAATTTAAGGTATAAAGAGGATCTATCGAACAAAGAAATTGCTCAGATTATTGGCAGGAGTGAGGGAGCGGTAAAGGCCATTTTGCATCGAGCTGTAGAAAACTTAAGAAGGAGATTGAATCATGAAGAGTCATGAGTTTGACTTGGAAAAAAATCTGCGACAAAAATTACCCTATTTTATTCCTACGCAAGCTTATAAAGATGAGGAGAGAGCCTTGTTGACCCACAGATTTCTGCAAATGCGCGGCAGAAAGAAAATGTTGATTTTCAACTGGAATCTAAGGCTGGCAACAGGTTTGATGATGATTATTTTGGTTGTTACCATGGGTTTTTTCTGGCTTAACACCCACCTGCAAAGTAGAAATACAACACCTTCCGCTGTAAGCAGCAAAGCTTCAGATTTAACCGACCTCTCAACCACCAAGAGCCAAGGACAAACAGCATTGATCAGTAATTCTAATTTAGCCACGGCCAGCGATTTTAGGAATGAGTTTTTTAAAACCCAAGGGGCAGGGGATCCTTATTTAGAAATCGGTACCATACCTTCAATTTATCAGTTGGTCTCGGACACGAACAATAACTCTCTTTTGAAAATCGAAAACCAAAGCAATCTAAATTTGCAGGAATTTTTAAATCATAAAGTTCAGATCGAGGGAACTTTAGAGAAGGATGCCGACGGCCAAATGTTTTTACAGATTGAAAACATTAAGTCATTAAAATGAACCTCTACGGAGTAAACAGAAAGCAGTATCTTCTTTTGCTAGCCCTGCCCGTAGCGGGACGACCTTCGCAAGAAGAATACAAGCTCTCATCCGCGGATTAAGATCCTAAGTTTCGCTCGCAAGATAACAGCTTTTTCTCAGAAATATACCCAAATTACTCCATTCTGCAAAAAATTTTTATGGAAGAGGTTACAATTTGGGGAATACTCAATTTCTATCATTTGCAATTTAATTGAAGTTGAGTATATAAGATGAATTCGCTAAAATAGAAGCACATCGGATTTTCTGCGTTTTAGGATTAAGCATTGAAGATTAAAGGAGGAAAAATATGGAAAGTAAAAACACTCCATTCAAAGTGGGTGCTTTTTTCGCCATTTTGATTTTGGTGGTCGGGATTTCGTTGACCAGCGGTTTTGTCGGCAGTTTTCTGGGAAATAGGTTTTTTCCCAAGCTTGTCTCTTCCGACAATGGTACGGTTACCGAAATTACCCGTCAGAAAGTAGTGGATGAAGAAAATGCCACAATTGATGTTGTCAAGCAAGTTTCACCTTCGGTGGTCTCGATCGTCATCAAAAAGACCGGTTTTGACTTTTTTACCGGACCCTATTCGCAAGAACAAGGAATCGGCACCGGTTTTATTATTGATAAAGACGGGATTATCTTGACCAATCGTCATGTGGTTTCCGATACCAGCGCTGACTATATTGTGGTTGTTAATCAGCAGAATTATGATGTCAAAAAAATCTTTCGCGATACGGCCCATGACGTGGCGATTCTGAAAATTGACGTTTCCAATTTAACCCCGGTTGAGCTGGGTGATTCCTCTCAACTGCAGATCGGTCAAAAAGTGATTGCCATCGGTTATGCCCTGGGAGAATTTCCCAATACGGTAACAACTGGTGTAGTTTCTGGTTTAGGTCGATCAGTGACCGCTTCCTCGGGAACGCTGGGTACCTCCGAGGTTTTGGATAATGTGATTCAGACTGATGCCGCCCTGAATCCCGGGAATTCCGGCGGACCGCTTTTGGATTATTCCGGCAAAGTGATCGGGATTAATGTGGCTATAACTTCGGGCGCTCAAAACATCGGTTTTGCCATTCCTGTAAGTTCCATTAAACCCGTTGTGGAAGATTTTCAAAAATATGGAAAAATCATCAGAGCCTATTTGGGTATTGAGTACATTTCTGTTTCAAAGGAGTTAGCTCAAGCTCGGAATTTACACGAGGGTGCATTCATCTCGAAAGTGGTGGCTGATTCTCCGGCGGATAAAGCGGGGATTCAGGGAAGTGATATCTTATATGAATTTGGCGGTCAGGCTGTTGACGATACCAATACTTTGACTAAACTCATCGGCGAGAAAAAACCAGATGATGAGGTCAAGATTAAAATCTGGAGGAATGGAAAAACTTCAGAAGTCACAGCCACTTTGGGTGAGGCTCCGGAAGAGTAGTAAGAATATGATAGAAGAGAAAAAGTTGTAATTTATGCAGATTAAGGAATTTAAGGGGAAATTAAGAGGGTTAAATTTAAATAGCAAGCAAAAAGGTGTTCCTCATTGTCATTTCGACTGAATCCGCCTGTTGGCGGAGTAATGGAGAAATCCCTTCCAAGCAAAGGGATCCCTCGAGTTCCTCGGGATGACATCAAAAAATCAAACGATATCTTAATGAGAATGATTTTTAGTGAATTACATGGTTTAGTTTTAACAAATGCAGATTACAAGACCGGCTCCAAAAGTAAAAATTCCCAAAAGCGCCAAAAATGTTTTTAAAGGCCTGATTTTTGATGTTTACCAGTGGGAGCAAAAACTTTTCGACGGGAGTTTAGCCACCTTTGAAAGACTAAAAAGAGTTGATACGGTCAACGTCA
The DNA here is from genome assembly GCA_002791435.1 of candidate division WWE3 bacterium CG_4_9_14_3_um_filter_43_9. Lineage (GTDB taxonomy): Bacteria > Patescibacteriota > CPR3 > CPR3. The sequence goes on along the minus strand of PFXB01000068.1, from coordinate 490 downwards.
TCCCGGTGACTCGGGATAGGAAAATTATTCTTTTGCACCAAAGACAACCAGGAACGGCTTTATTTACGGGTTTTGCCGGCGGAAGAATAGATGGAAACGAAGGGGTAGCAGAAGCCGCAGAAAGAGAGCTTTTGGAAGAAACCGGCTACAGAGCTCAAAAAATGGTTCTATGGGATGCAATACAACCGACGGCCATGGTGGATTGGGCGATTTATACCTTTATTGCCCAAAACTGCCGAAGAGTCGCCAAACCAAATTTGGAGGCAGGGGAAAAGATTAAACTTAAGTTTTTTAAGTGGGAGGATTTTTTCCGGGTGGTGTCGGCGCCGAATTTCAGAGATACTGAAATTACGCTCAAAGCTTTAAAAATTAAGGATAATCCGCAGGAACTAGAAAATTTTAAAAGGTTGCTATTAGGAGATTGAGAAGAAAAACCGTCATCGCGATCCGCCGAGTCGGCGGAGGGCGATCCCGCGGGAAAGAGTATTGC
>PFXB01000109.1 GCA_002791435.1 candidate division WWE3 bacterium CG_4_9_14_3_um_filter_43_9 | reverse complement strand
CTGCGACAGGCAGGCATCCCTTGTTGCCATCTGGCTCAATAATTGGTCTCTAGTTTTATAGAGAAACTGATTCTAAATTACTCTATCTTTCTTAAAAGAAAACACTCCCTTTTTATACCCAAATTACTTCATTTTGCAAAAAATTTTTAAGAAATAGGCTGTAATTTGGTCCGCCAGCTGGCGGATACAACTTTTACATTTTCAAGGAAGTTGAGTATATAAGGGAGTGTTTCAAGAAGCATTTCCACCTTCTTTCCTCATCTATGTTTAATCGCTGTGTTCTCCGCCCATTTTGCCAAAACCTTTTATGCCACGAGGACCGTTCCCCAAAAACAGACTCAAATCAATCCCGTTTTCTTGCGCCCAACTCTCCAATTCCTGGCGGTTTTTCTGCATCACCGCCCTTCTCTCTTCAGGCGCAAAATCCATAAGTGCCTCGTGCTGATTTTGCAACTCTGCCTGTTTTTGTAAAATAGCTTCTTTTTGCTCTTCGGTGATTGTTCCTTCGACGACTGCTTGATCTACTCTTTCTTCAAAAGAAGCTCGCATTCGTTGCTGCTGTTGTTGTCTCTCTTCATCAAATACCTGTTTGACTTCATCTGTATTCAGATTGAACCTCTCTGCCAGTTTCTGAATAATGGCAGGGTATGTTCCCTCATCCTGTACCGCGCTGACTGTTTTTACTCCGACTGCTCCGGCGAGAACAACGGCACTCAATAATAGTGCCGGAATAATCATTTTTTTGATGTCCACTTTCCTTCACCTCCTCTCAAAAATATAGTCTATGTTTTAAAACTACCACTCTAATTTGAGAATGGGCTGAGAAAAGTAACGGCAGATTTTCTACAGGTCGAACCTGTTTTTATTTTTGGACTGTCCATACGACATTTGCAAGGCCTCCCCCTGCAAACCATTTATGTCATCCTGAAGCCTTTTGGTCCGCCGTTTTGACATTTTCGCTTTGGGTTTCCATTTTCTTCCGTTTTCCATGACTCTGTAGCGGAAACCTTTAGGTTTCCCTTTCTCGGATCATGGCGAACTAAAGTTCGCCGCTACGAAGCTTCCTTCATTCCTACGGAATCCCGCATCTCTTCGACTCGAAGAGTGGGATGATGCTGTTTTTTAATTTTTAAGGTTAGAACTTTGCGCTCTGTACTCTATACCAGCTACTAGTTGCCAGATATCAGTAGTGATCTACGTTTTGACTTTTGAGTTTACTTTTGACATTTGAGCTTTGACTTTTGAATTTTTTTACGCGTGTTTGAGAGGAAACTTGAGGGTGAAAGTTGTCCCGGAGCCTACTTTGCTTACCATATCCAAATCACCATGGTAGGATTCAATAATCTTTTTGGCCAAAGACAAACCCAATCCGAAACCTTTAGTTTCAGCTTTTGAGCGGGAAGTATCGGCTCTAAAAAAACGATCGAAAATATGCGGCAGGTCCTCGCTTTTGATCCCGATCCCGGAATCTGCTATTGCCAGGTAGAGGTGTTTTTTATCCGCCTCGGCACTGACGTTGATACTCCCTTTGGCGAGGGTATATTTGACTGCATTATCCAGAAAAATCACCAGCAGCTCAATAAAACTTTCTTGGTCGGCATCCAAAGTTAAATCCGCAGACTTAAGGTTTACCTCAATCTCCTTAGCTTTAGCCAAAAATTTAACCTTGCGTACCGCTTCTTCAAGTGTTTCCGTAACCGGTAAGGGCTTGAAAATCAAACTGCTGCCATTGGTCTGGTAGTGCGCTAAAGATAATAAGCGATCGGACAAAGATTGTAAGGAATTAACATCTTCAAGGTTACTGGCGATAACTTCGTGCGCCTCAGAAAGGCTCATTTTTTGACCGCGCAAAGCCACCTCCATTGATGTTTTTAAAGCAGTGAGGGGAGTTCTTAGCTCGTGTGAGGCGTCGGTAATAAATTGTTGTTGTTCCTGTAAGACCACCTCTATCGGTTCCAATGTTTTCCCTGCCAGAAAATAGCCGGCCACTCCGGAGAAAATTAAAATCAAGCCGTTGGTCAAAATCAGCATCCACAGCACTCTTCGGCGGGTGTCCTCAATCTCTTCTATAAAAAATGGGCCGGGTCTGGAAGGCGGTCTAAAACCCAGTTCTCCGCTTCGCAACCGGTTTTCAATGACAACTAATCTGCCCTGCACATCGCTGGTAACTCTGGTATAAACGATCATGCTAAAGGAAAGGCTGATGGTCATAATGATGGCAAGATACCAAGCGGTCAGTTTGATCCGCGCCGAATGAAACATCAGTGATCCTCCCCGATTTTATAGCCGAAGCCGCGCACAGTTTGGATCAAGGATGGATGGCTTGCAAACGGCTTATCAATTTTATGCCTTAAGTAACCGATGTAAACTTCAACTGTGTTCGGCAAGATGTCGGCGTCATAATCCCATACATGGCTGATGATCTGATCTTTCGAGAGTATTTTGCCCGAATGCAGCAGCAAATACTCCAGCAGCGCAAACTCCTTTTTGGAAAGGTCGATTCTTTTTTTGCCCCGGAAAACCTCATAGGTTAATGTATTTAAACTTAAATCGGAAAAGGTCAAAACTGTGCCGACATTGCGCTTTGGCCTTCGAATTAAAGCTTTAACCCGCGCCAAAAGCTCCTCAAAAGCAAAGGGTTTGACTAAATAGTCATCGGCGCCGGTGTTTAAGCCTTGGACTTTATCGCCCAGCTGTCCCTTGGCGGTCAGCATCAAAATGGGAGTTGCCACTTTCTCTGCCCTAAGTCGGCGGCAGATTTCCATGCCATCCATTTTAGGTAACATCAAATCTAAAAGGATCAAATCATAATCCTCGGTTGTGGCTAAATCAAAGCCTTCCTCGCCGTCCAAAGCCACATCAACCGCATACGACTCTTGCTCAAGTCCTTTTTTAATTGAAGTCGCTATTTTGTTTACGTCTTCGATAATTAAAATTCTCATGATTAAAAAACATTATAGCAGGTGGCTGAAAAATAGCTGAGAGGGAGCGAAGTTTTAAAATTAAAACTAACTTGGATTGCACAAAAAAAACAATTTTTATTAAAAAGAGGCCTGTCTCCTTTGACCGGTTCTTGGATCTAAAATTAAAGGGTATTCTTTTTTTCCTTGCTCTAGACACACTCCCTGTTTAACAATGTTATGCAAGTTGTCCGGAGCAGAAATAGCGCTTGTTACAAGCACAGAGCTTAAACCTCTACTAAAATAAGCATATCTTGTTAATTCGTTTAACCTCTCAACCTCCCAAGGCTCAAACATCTCTTCTATAACTGCTATGTTAAATCCATCTTCTTCTGCACCTACTAAATCAACGCTGTGTTGGACTTTGCCTTTCAGTATTGCTACATTTTTTTCTAATGCTTCTCTGGTCATATATCCATAAGCAATGCCAACTTTCGTTGATTCGTCAATGATTTCCGCTTCCAGCAATTTGTCTGTATATCTTGCAGCTCTAGAAAAATGAGTACCGGATAAAGACCAATCATCGTAAAAAACTACAGCATTAAATTTGCCAATTCCCTCTCTTTTAGCGATATCATGATCCCATCCAGTATAACTGTCCGTAATCACAATGCCTCTTTCTCCTTTTGTAAAAATACCAGCCGGCATAACTTTATGTCCCTCTCTAAAAAATCTTTGGTGGACCTCATATCCTCCTGTTACCAACTCCTCTTGTAGCCAGCTACTAATTATAGTCGCAGAGGAATCACCAATACCAAACTCCCTGGG
>PFXB01000104.1 GCA_002791435.1 candidate division WWE3 bacterium CG_4_9_14_3_um_filter_43_9 | reverse complement strand
ATCACGAGCGCTTGAAGGAAGAAAAGAGTTTTAGGCTAAGACAGGTAATTTCAACTTGACTTTTTAAAAAGAATGAGTTCTAATTAGTTTAGAATTAAGGATATGAAAAAACGCAAAGGAGACATTAAGATGGAAATGCAACGTCCTCCTGAGGGAAATCAGAGCCTCGAGGGTTTAGTTGAAGGTGAACGTGCCAATTTAAAGTATACCCTTGAAGGGGATCAAGTAAGACAGCTTGTTTTAAAGCATCCGCACATGATTGAAGAGCTTGATCTTAGATCACTTTTGCCGGAAGGTTGGAACTATATGAATGGACAGGCAGAGATAGACGGTTTTACCCCTCCAGAAAGGGTAAAGGAGCTGCTTGAACCTGATTTCGATGCCAAGAAAAGATCAGTTATCGTCAGCGATTTTGAGAAAATCCCCGATCCTGAAAGCCGCAGGATAGTACCAGAAGAAGTTTTATGGTATGTTCTGACAGCTAGGGCGCTGGCAGATTCCGGAACAAAGGTCGAAGACAGCGACGCGCCAATGCAGCAAAAAATATGTGCAATGGTCAAACAGAGAAGAGATGAAATTTTAGAAGCATTGGGCGATGTGAGAAGATCAGCCAAAGAAGTTGCCGAAAGGCCGTTTAATTTTGAATAAGGAAAATAAGAGTATGTTTATGTTGTTAACTTCCTCAACTTGTACTGCTTGCGATACCGCAGAAAACTGTTGGGAGGTTGGTGTTATAGGTTAAAAATTCAAAAAATATAGATCTAAAACAAACCTCCCCCAACAGGGTGGTTTTTTTGTTGGGAAAATTTGAGTTAGCTCTTTCACAATCCATCAAACCAAAATGAGGGAAGGATAAACTGGGATCTGTATCAAAACCACCGGTTTAATGTCATTTCCGGCAATCCGCCAGCTGGCGGAGCGTCCAGAATCCTAAAACTGTTTATGGACTCTGGATAAGATAAAAGTGACAGGTTTTGCTATACGTTCCAGGAAAAGAGGGAGAAACGCAACTGGAACTTATCCCATAAATATCCGCTTTTCATTGTCATTCCGATGTGCCGGCCGGCGGGGAGAAATCCCGTAGAAAAGTAGTAAAGCGACGGGATTATCACGTCCCCGCCGAGTCGGCGGGTCCTCAGGATGATCCCAAAGTTAGGAATCATGAGATAGCTTCTAAATAGGTTTCCGTTTTTACAGGAATGACTGCAGGAAGGGTGAGATCCGATACTAAGAAAGGAGAGAATCAAGATGTGTCGCCAGTGCCAAGAGACGTTTGACTTCCTGCGCGGATTTTACCCGCGAGGAAAACCCACAGAGGCTGGCGGGATGATACGCCTCATCCACCAGTCGTTTGTAGAGAAGGCGCCACTTCGTTTTGTCGGTTTTTGGGGAGCAGGTTTGAAAGCAAAACCGGACAAGGCCGATCAGATTTGGCTTGCCCGTTTTGCCGAAGAACTGATTTTCCCCTTGTCGCGTCATTTCGGTTTGCAAGCCGAAATGACGTTCATCTTGGCTGACGCTCATGCTTTGCAGAACGATTCAACACCCGATGGTTGGGAAAGAGACAGCGGTTATCTGGAACAAGTCGGCAGGTTTTTAGTTCAGTCTGGATTTAAAGCCAGATGGCTGAGTTGGTTGTGGGCTAAGTGGTGGAAAACTACGCCATCTTTCAGGTTTCCTTCGGAGGAATGGTGGCGGCTGAATGATTACTTGCGGCAGGAACTTCTGAGAATGGCACAAAATCATCATCGGAAAGATGAATCGGTCGAGGAAGCAGCATGGCGTTATGTGGCCATGCGCAGTCTGGAAGCACCGCGACTGGCAGAGGAATACGCCGGCGCAATCTTCCATTGTTTTGCCGGCAGGGAGATGAGACCTGTTTTGCCGTCCATGCCAACTCTTTTCCTCAAGAGTACCTTGGGTGAAAAAGGCGTGCACAATCCCTGGTTTTGGTTTTTGGAGTAAAGGAAAAGGAGGGAGCTTGTGGCCTAACAGTCTTGCAGAGTTAGAAACCTAAAGCCCCTCCTAGTACTATATTATAACGTCTTTACTTTTTGATAGCAAAAAGTAACAAAACTAGAAATCACCTCATAAATATTCGATTTTCATTGTCATAAATGTGCGGACATCTATGGAATTTGCTCCGCAGCTGGATAGCACAAATTAAACATCAGCGAAGCTGATGCCAGAGAAACAACTACGCAGCTTGCTGCGTAAGGGTGTCTTTTTTCGAAGCGCCGAATCGGCGCTGAGAAATCCCGTAGATAAATGGTAAAACGGACGGGATCCTCACGTCGTCCGGCAACCGCCGGACTCCTCAGGATGACACCAAACTGAGGAATCATGAGATATTTTCAATAAATTCTAGGAGAAAAAATGGAAAAACAAAAATCTTTAAAATCTTTTTGGCTGAACGAATTAACTTGGGAGGAAGTGGCGGAATATCTCAAAGAAGACGACATCGTTTTAGTTCCGGTAGGCTCAACCGAAGAACACGGTCCGGCAGGACCCTTGGGATTGGATACTTATGTGGCCATAGCTTTAGCTGAAGACGTGGCCCAAAAAACCGGAGTTTTGGTAGTCCCCCCGCTTTGGTTTGGCGACTCCGACCATCATCTGGGTTTTGCCGGTACAATCTCTTTGCGGACTGAAACGTTAATTCAAGTGATTAAAGATGTAACCAGAAGTTTAGCCCGGCACGGCTTTCGCAAACTGATTTTTATCAACGGCCATAAAAAGGCAAATTTACCGGCCATAAACACGGCTTTAAAGGATTTACATGAATATGAGCTGCCACAAGTTCTTTTAGCAGTAGTTGATCCTGTAAAGATTGCGGGAAGTATAGCTTCAAAAATCAAAGAGCATAAAGAACACCATGCCGGAGAATTGGAAATCTCGGAGGTCTGGTATAAATATCCGAAACTCATCCGTCAGGAAAAGTTGACCAAAGAGGAGGTAAATTTCGAAAAAGTTTTCTCGCCGTTTTTTCAGGATGATCTTTTTGGCGCGGGTAAGCCAACAATTGACATTATGTGGAATTCAAAAGAGCAGAAAGAATTTGCGCCATCGGGATCGTTTTCGGCCTCAGACAAAGCTTCGTCGCAAAAGGGTAAAAAATATCATGATTATATGGTGGAAGTGGTGGTGCAGTTTGTGCGATGGTTAAAAGCATATAAGGGACCAATCGGTAATCAATAAGTTGGGAAGTCCGGTAGTATTCGGTAGTGTTAATCGATTCACAAAGCTTGAGAAAAAAGGTAGAATGGAAGCAAATAGAAAATATAAAATATAAAAAAAGAAAAAAGAAAAATTGTCATACGGTTAAATTGTCGGATTGTCAGATTGCTAAATTGTTAAAAAGAAGGAAATATGCTCAAACTTTATAATACTTTAACCCGTAAAAAAGAAAATTTTGTGCCGCTTCAGCCGCCGCTGGTTACGATGTACGTCTGTGGCCCAACGGTTTACAATTTTGCCCATATCGGTAATTTGCGTACCTATGTATTTGCTGATTGGCTGCGCCGGGTGTTGGAATACAACGGCTTTCAGATCAGACAGGTTGAAAATATTACCGATGTGGGCCATTTGACGTCAGACGCGGATTCCGGTGAGGACAAATTGGAGAAAGGCGCTCAGCGCGAAAAGAAAACGGTCTGGGAGATCGCCCAGTTTTATACTACTGCCTTTCAGAAAGATATGGCGGATTTGAACATCAAAGAGCCGACGATCTGGTGCAAAGCCACCGATCATATTCAGCTGATGATAGCTTTGGTTTTGGAATTGGAACGCAAGGGATTGACATATCGGATTGCCGGCGACGG
>PFXB01000050.1 GCA_002791435.1 candidate division WWE3 bacterium CG_4_9_14_3_um_filter_43_9 | reverse complement strand
AGGAGCAGAAGGCGAATCGATTCTCTTGTTTTTAGATCGTGAAGGAATTGCAGCTTCGTCAGGCTCTGCCTGTACCTCCGGGGATTTAAAACCTTCTCATGTTTTATTGGGGATGGGGATTCCGCCTCAGATTGCTCATTCGTCGATTAGGTTTTCCTTGAGCTATGAAACCACTAAAAATGAGGTAGATTACGTAATTGCCAAACTACCCGCCATCATCGCTAATATCAGAAAGATGTCTCCCTATGGAGACGACGTCTCGCAGAAGATGGTTTAAAAAACTATGTCTCAAAAAAATTCTTCTCAACCTAAAATAGCGGTGGCCATGTCCGGCGGAGTTGATTCAGGAACAGCGGCTTTTCTCTTAAAAAAGCAGGGGTTTCGGGTCTTTGGCATTCATCTTAAACTTTTTGCCACCGAAACGGAAAGCGATCGGCAAAACCGGCAACGGGTGAGGAAAACCGCTACCATGTTAGGTATTCCCTATGAAATCATAGACCTAAGCCAAGGCTTTGCCGATGAGATTATCGCCGATTTTATTGTTCAATACAGTCACGGCCAGACTCCGAATCCTTGCGTTTTTTGCAACCCGAAAATTAAATTCGGCAAATTGCTGGAATATGCTCTCGACGCGGGTTATGATTTTTTAGCAACCGGACATTACGCCAAGGTAAGAAAAGTTGAAACCGGCAATCAGAAGCGCTGTAAAATCAGATATGAACTGTTGAAAGCTTCAGATGCTAAAAAGGATCAATCTTATTTTTTATATCGTTTAAATCAAAAACAACTTTCAAAGATTCTTTTTCCGCTGGGTGATTTAACGAAAGAAAAAGTGAAAATGATAGCCAAAAGTGAAAAACTGCCCGTTGCCGAAGCATCAGAAAGCCATGAAATCTGTTTTCTGAAAGGTGAAGACTACCGCCAATTCCTACAGAGAAAAATCCCGCAAATATTTCAACCCGGACCTATCCAATCCACTGATGGCAAGATTGTGGGAACGCACCTTGGCCTTCCCCTTTATACTATTGGACAACGCAAAGGGATTAAAACACACCACAATCTGCCCCTCTATGTCAAATGTTTAGAAATGAAAACGAACACTCTGATTGTCGGTAGCCAGAAAGATTTGATGCAAGATACGATTTTTTTAGAAAATCTGTCCTGGGTTGCGGGTTTTGCACCTGAATCTGAAAACGGCTACGCAGTAAAAATACGCTATCAGGGTGAATCTACCCTCTGCCAGATTGCGATCTGCGGAAAAGATCGCGTTCAACTTCTTTTAAAAAACGAAATCTTTGGGGTCAGTCCCGGGCAATCGGCCGTCATTTATAAAAAGAATGAAGTTTTAGGCGGCGGAATAATCGTAAATTAACTTAAAACTCAAAGCGCAAAACGCAGAACTTGAAAGCTTTAGTTTTGACATTTAAGATTTAACATTTGAGTTATAAAAGAGAATGTCATGTATACCCAAAAGGTAATGGACCATTTTTTACATCCCAGAAACATGGGAGAAATGAAAAATCCGGACGGCGTTGGCACTGTCGGTAATCCTGTCTGCGGCGATGTGATGAAATTATATATCAAGGTAGGCAAGAAAGACGGGAAAGAATATATCAAAGACATTAAATTCCAAACTTTAGGTTGTGGTGCGGCTATTGCCACCTCTTCCATGGTGACGGAATTGGTTAAAGAAAAGTCTTTGCCGGAAGCTTTAAGGATAAGTTTTGAGACGGTTACTCAAGCTTTGGGCGGCCTTCCTCCCAATAAACTTCATTGTTCCAATCTTTCAGCCGAAGGAGTAAAAACCGCTATCGAAGATTACCAACAGAAACAAGGTTCAAAAGGCAAGGTTTGAGTTATGTGGGTAAGAAAGTGGATTTAATTTGAAGATATGTAGCGATGATTTTGGTCCAGCACGGGTTTCTCATAAGAAGGAAAGGGTTCGCTTTCTTGCCCGGTGAGCGCCTTTTCCATAAACTCGTGCCAAATGGGAGCTGCCACATTAATCCCATCCGCTCCGCTTTTTTTGTTAATGGGGGAACCATCGTTATTGCCGGCCCATACCACTGCTACTAAATTGGACGTGAACCCAACCGTCCAGGTGTCTTTTGGCCCTTCTGAAGTTCCGGTTTTGGCAGCGGCCGGCCTGTCCTTGAGAGTGTAATTATTATACCAGGCTTGATTATAAAAGCGGGCCTTGGTTTTATAGTCTGAAAGAATACTGGCAATCATGGCCGCAATATTAGAATCTATGATCTCTTCGCTGGCTTTAAAGTCTGAATTATCTTCGACAATACTCCCTGAAGAATCGGTTATCTTAAGTATGGGTTGCTGGTTGATTTTATGACCACCGTTAGCGATAATACCCAATCCCTGAGCCATATCAATCGGTTTTATAACCGCGGTTCCTAAAGCCAGACTCAAACCGTAATTTTGGGGTTCAGCAATGGTTGAAAAACCCAAACTTTTAAGTCGGGTGGCTGTTTTTTCAATCCCCACTCGATTTAGAGTAGCCACTGCCGGAATATTCAGCGATTGAACTAAAGCTTCCCTGGCCGACCACCATGAACCCGTGGCTCCTCCACCGTAATCAGTCGGTCTATATCCACCGCCAAAATCCTGGATTTTATCTAAAATCAGTGTTTCCGGAGCAAAACCTTCCTCGAAAGCCGTAAGATAAATAAAAGGTTTAATGGCAGAACCCGGCTGCCGGGCTGAAGTGGTCACGTTGACTTCCGATTCGCCAAAATCCTTTCCTCCAACCATGGCTAAAATTTCACCATTTTTTGGATCTAAAACAATGAGACAAGCGTTTGAAGCTCCCCAGGCGGAAGTGTTTCTGGCTACCTGCTCTTTGATAATTTGCTCCCCCAATTCTTGCAGATGAGGATCCAGAGAAGTTGTGATCCGCCAACCACCCGATTCAATTGTTTCTTCACCATATTTTTGAAAGAGATAATCTCTGACAAAAAAAACAAAATAAGGATATTTCACTGGTTCAATATTCGAAGCATAATTTATTTCTTGTCCTAAAGCATCCTCATATTCAGCTCTGTTTATTAATCCTTCTTTAGACATTTCTTCTAGAATATAATGGGCGCGTTCTTCCAAGCCGCTCCGATTAAAATAAGGGCTCAGATTGGAAGGTGCATTGATGAGGGCCGCTAAAGTTGCCCCTTCTGCTAGAGTCAGCTCTTGAGGAGCTTTTTGAAAATAAACCTCGCTGGCGGTTCTGACTCCTACCAAATTCCCACCCACTGAAACCTCGTTTAGGTAACGCTCAAAGATTTGATCCTTGGAATAGCGCAACGTTAGCAAATAAGAAATGAAGATTTCTTTGACTTTTCTATCCAATGTTTTTTCCTGACTCAAGACGAGTTTGCGCGCCAGTTGCTGCGGGATAGTTGAGGCACCCTGCTCGATTTCATTGTTACGCAGATCGGTTATTAAAGCGGAAATAATTCTTTTGATAGAAAAACCCGGATGCTGATAAAAATCTTTGTCTTCAGCCACTAGAAAGGCGTTGCGCACATTGATAGGAATTTCTGGCAGATTGACATTCTGACGACGGATTGCTCCGTGAATTTCGTATAAAAAATTATCCTCTCGATCATAAAGCTTTGAAGATTGACCTATCTT
>PFXB01000024.1 GCA_002791435.1 candidate division WWE3 bacterium CG_4_9_14_3_um_filter_43_9 | reverse complement strand
ATCAGCAAGATTCCAGCCGCCGCACCCAATGATTTCGCCATTTCCCAAATGGTGCAGGGAGGAGGATTCGAACCTCCGTAGGCTTACGCCGCCAGATTTACAGTCTGGTCCGATTGACCACTCCGGCATCCCTGCTTTTTTTGGAGCCGACTGTCCCGCTTTTAGCGGGACGACCTACTGTTTACCCGCCTGTCAAAACTCAAGCCCTCCCGGAGAATCGAACTCCGATCAACGGTTTACAAAACCGCCGCTTTACCATTGAGCTAGGAGGGCTAGGCTTGAGCGGGCAGGCAAAACAGTTGCTCTACCACCTAAGCTTAAGTCGGCGCTCAGGCTTATCCTATTGTAGTCAAAAACAAGCTATTTGGCAAGGCTGAGTCTTAGTTTAGAGTATCCCAGAGGGATACTAATCTAAAGAGGAGAAACCTCTGGGATACTAATCTAAAAAAACAAGCTGGTTGTTAAGCCACACCAGCTGTTTTGTAAGAAAAAAAGATGAATTTAGGAATTAAGTCACCCTACTGGCGGGGAATCGATTTGCGCCCTGGAAAAACCAAGCGGGTGTCCTGGTAAATGGTCCACGGACTATTTACACATGCCGGACTCCCATATCGACGAGTTGTGGAGCCAAATCTTTACTCCCAAGCCGAGTAGGGCGATCATGGTTTTTAAGCCACGATCAAAATTATTTTAACAAAAGAGCAAGACAATTTCAATGGCTATTTTTATGCAAAAGGAGAACCAGTCAGAAGAGTCATGAAAAATCTCAGAATCGGATTTAAGATAAAATTGATGATGGGAACACCGTTTACGGGAAGAATGAGAATGGCAAAAAGAAGGGCCAAACTTATTAATTCGTTTTGTGCCCATTGGCGGGAAAGCTCCAGAGGTAAAAGTCCCCCGACGATTTTGAATCCATCCAGGGGGCCGAAAGGCAAGAGATTAAAAAGCCCCAACAGCAGATTAAAATAGATAAAAAGGAGAACAGTTGAGTATATTAACCCAAAGTTGGGATTGATGATGCGATAGACGATTGAAAAAAGGATTGCCATGACAAAATTGGAGCCTGGACCGGCCAGAGCCACCAGAGCCGAATCACGTTTGATGTTTTTGAAAAACAAGGGATTTATGGGTACCGGTTTTCCCCAGCCAAAACCAAAGACTAGCAGAAAAAATGTTCCCAAAGGATCAAGATGGGATAAGGGATTTAAGGTTAAACGACCGGCGAGTTTGGCGGTTTGGTCACCCAACTTGGCGGCTACAAGACCATGGCTCATCTCATGGATGCTGATTGCTAAAAGCAAACTGGTAGCTAAAATTAAGAAACCTACGAGGCTAATTTGCCCGGCTAAAAATAAATTTAACACCTTGTAAACCCTCCACTTGTTTGGTATATTGATGAGCGTTTGAGGTTGGGATTTGCAATCCGCCCTCAGTTTAAATTAAATTTGTGAAAGTGTCAAAGGATAATCTTTATGTCTTATGTGTGTGAAGTTTGCGGCAAAGGAATTACTAGAGGGAAAAAGGGAATCCACAAACATAGCATTCAATGGAAAAAACGCGCACCTCTTAAAGTTGCCTCCTGGAAACCGAATCTGAGACGGGTCAAAATCAGCCTAAATGGTCAAACCCGCAAGATGAGGATTTGTGCTGAATGTTTGAAATCAACCAAAATTATTACAACTGAGCCTTTAAATTTGCAAGCGAAAAATCCGGATAACCTTTGATAAAGTCCGCCAAAGGGAGCATTTTTTTGCCTTCCAGCTGGAGATGATCCAAAACCAGTTTTCCCTTTTCATCAAGGTGAGCCTGCCAAATTTTTAATCTTTTTCCCTTCCAAAAAGTCCAAGCTCCGGGCCAAGGGGAGAAAGCACGTATCATTCTTTCGATTTCCCCATCGTTTTTTTGCCAGTTGATTTTTCCATCTTTTCTGTTAAGGTAGCGTGTATAGGAGACGTTTTTCTTTTGTTGAGGAACGGGTTTTGTTCTTCCTGCAAAATATTTCTTAAGGGCTAAGGGCAAAGTCTGGGCTGTTTTCTGATAAAGCTTTTGGATAAGACTTCCACTTGTATCCTTAGGATCAATCGGAAACTGTGATGTGAAAAGAAGGGGACCGGTATCGAAACTTTCGTCCATCAGAAAAAAAGAAAAACCGATTTCTTTTTCTCCGGCTAGAATGGCAGAAGGGACGGGAGACGGCCCGCGATATTGAGGCAACTTCGAAAAATGAACATTCAGGCACCCCAGAGCGGGAATTTTTAAGATCGAAGTGGGGATTCTTTGTCTATAATCAGAAACGAGAATGAGATCCGGTTTTAGGGTGGCGAGTCGGTCAAAAGACGTGGCAATTTTTAAGGGCGTTAAGAAAGGAATTCCTTTTTCAAGTGCCAAATTTTTAAGAGCTGATGGAGTAAGATTTTTTTTTCTGCCTACTTGCCTGTCAGGACGGGTGATGATGAGAGAAAGCTCCCAAAAATTAACTTTCCCTTTTTGAATAAGGTTTTCAAGCAAAGGGACAGATTCGGGATGATTGCCGATAAAGACGATTTTTTTCATAGGGTAACCCCCTCGGCAGTTAGCGCCTGTTTTTGAATAACCCATTTTCCGTCTTTAATAGTATAGTTATAGATTTTATCAGCGGAAGTGCGATCGAAAAAAAGAAGACCGTTTAAATGGTCAACTTCGTGCTGAATTTCCCGCGCCAAAAGTCCAGCCGCTTTCAGTTTGATTTTGTTTCCATTCCGATCCAAAGCTCTAATTCTAATCTTGGTTGATCTTTCCACAAGTCCCACCTTGAAAGGAATCGAAAGACAACCTTCATAGTCTTCGTGCGTTTCTTTTGAAAAGAAAACAATCTCCGGATTGATAAGGGGAAGAAGGCGAGTTCTTTCGCCCTCAATTTCGCTAACTGCGATTATTCTTTGCAGTTTGCCGATTTGGGGTGCGGCTAGACCCACACTGTAGTCGCTCTTTCCGACGATGTCAAGCATCTTGTCAATTACGGCTTGAGTTTCTAGCCCAAAGTTGGTGACGGGAAATGATTGTTGTTTTAAAATTGGATTGGGATAAGTAAGAATTTGTTTCATTTTAATCTCTAATTTTGGGCTCCATATCAAAATTTTTAGGCTGTCATAGCAATCAAACGCATAAACTGCCAAGGGAACTTAAAAGTAAAAAGTTAAAAGTCAAAAGTAAAAATAATGCACATGTTAAAACAATTTGTCATTCCCGATCAGGTCGGGAATGACATGCATGCTTAAAAACAACATTTTGTTTTGCAGTTGCTATAGTTTTTGGTAACTGACTAATAAGATTTAGTTTTCACCTCCGATAAGCTAGATGACGGAGGCGGATCGAATAGTAAAGCCACAGATTTATCGAGCCTATTCTAGATTGGTCGGCTCACTTTTGTCAATTCGTAATCTTGCTAAAAATAATGAAAGCGTGTAAACTGTGGGGAAAAAGAAAGGTTTTTCATGTTCGAATTTTTATGGTCTTTGATTTCCCACGATATCGGAATCGACCTGGGCACCGCCAATACCATGGTGCATGTTAAAAATAAGGGGATTGTTATCCGCGAACCATCTGTCGTGGCGCAGCATAAAAAATCCAAACAAATATTGGCGATCGGAACTGAAGCCAAAAGGATGTTGGGTAAAACACCATCCTCAATTGTTGCAGTGCGTCCACTTTCCGATGGGGTTATCTCAGATTTCGATATCACCGAGCAGATGTTGCGTTATTTTATCCGTAAGGTTCACCAGACCCGTTCTTTATTGCCAAAAATTCCGCGTCCCAGAGTTGTAATTGGAGTGCCTTCCGGAGTAACTGAAGTCGAGAGAAAGGCGGTCATTGATGCCGCCATGAGAGCCGGCGCGAGAGAAGTCTTTTTAATTGAAGAGCCGATGGCGGCAGCCATAGGCGC
>PFXB01000003.1 GCA_002791435.1 candidate division WWE3 bacterium CG_4_9_14_3_um_filter_43_9 | reverse complement strand
CTTGGAAAATACATTGATGATATAATTAAAAAATGGATACTCAACCTGGCAAAAAACCTTTATTCGACGAAGATCAAGAAAAGATACAGGGTTTTTTTCTAATAGAAGACGTAAATTATATTAAGAAGGTTAAGGGCCCAGAAGGTTTGGTGCAACTCCAAAAACTTGTTCCTGACCTTAACCTTAGTAAAATTTTACCAGTTCACAGATATTCCCTGGCACAGGAATTGGAAGTATTGCGCGCCATGACCATCGTTCTTGACGGAAGTGATGCGCCGAAAAACTGGTTTGAGCTTGGTAAACACGATCTGGAAACGGTGGTCAATTCCAATCTGGGAAAAGTCGTACTGGCTTTAATCGGACCCAAATATCTGGAGTTAGTGAAAAACGGGGGACGGTTGCTTGCCGTATTTGCACCGTTTATAAAGTATAGCTACAAAAAACTGAGCGAAACTGATCTCGAAATCACAATTGAGAACGATCCGTATCCTAAGGAATATTACCTTGGTTCGTTTACCGCAACGAAAGAAATGGTGAATGCCAACGTCACGATTACTGCCAAAGAAGTGGGGCCTAGAAAGCATGTTTACCACATGCATAGTGAAACACCGCAAAACACAGGCTGATTAATCATTTTTCTCAAATTGTGAAATTTAGAAGAATTAGAAAAGGAAACCCATATTTGTTATACTAAATTATATTTTATTTCAAGAGAGCAAAAACCACGACCGTCAGGTCATGCCCGCCTGCCGGCGAGGCAGGGATGAAGCGCTTGTAATCCGTGCAAAGCACGCACAAAGCGAATCAAAAACCGCGAGCGTCAGCTCTCGGTCTTTTATAAACCATGCCAGCCAACGTCAGAGCCTATCGTATGAAATATTTTGTCGAAGAAGTCCGCAAACGTGCGGGCGAGAAGGGAGTAAGGGAATTGGAGGAAGAATACGGTAGCTTGGATTTTTCCGCAAAACGTATTTATTCCGAAGAGGAAAATATCGCCCTCATTAAAGCCATTGCTAAAGTATTGTTCGGAGTTGTTGATCGGAATAGTCTTTATGAGGTTGGGGGTATTTTAGCGCAACGGGAAACAGAGAGTATGATCATGAAAATCGGCTTTAGGACTATTAGTGCCAAAAACCTTTTCCGCGGAATGCTTTTTAACCCGGCTGTTCTTAAAATGATTGAAATGGCAATTCCTAAGTTTGCTCCATCCCTTAAAGTCTCAGTTACCAATCCCGATTTGCAAACATTGGTGGTGACATTTTTTGATACCAAAATGCCGGCGGCGGTTTATGAAGGCGAATGGTATCAATTGTTTACTTATTTATGCGGTAGCGTTGCAGTGTCTTCCAAAAAACTGTCCGATAACAATTTTTCGATAATTATCAAGTCCGATAGATTCGCTCAAATCAGTCAGCATGTATCGCAGTGATAATTTTTATCCATAAATTTTCAACATGGTTTCACAAACGCGCCCCAAATTGAGTATTAACCAACAGGAAATTATCGATTTTGTTTCCGATCTGATTAGAATTAACACCACCAATCCGCCTGGTAACGAATACTTATGTAAAGATCTCATCTTTTCTAAATTTCGCGAAATAGGCTTAAAAGTTCAAACCTATGAACCAGTCAAAGGACGGACTAATTTTGAAGGAGAAATAGGAAAAGGGAAACCCAGTGTCGCCCTCATCGGCCATTTAGACACTGTTTCGGCAGGTGGAGGTTGGAAAACTAATCCTTTCCAAGCAGTTTTGAAAAATGGAAGAATTTATGGTCGGGGGGCTTCCGACAACAAAGGGCCTCTGGTAGCTGTTTGGGCGGCGGTAAAAGCTTTTTTACGCTGTTCGCCTTCCTTTAAAGGCAAAATCTTTTTGGTGGCGGCATGCGACGAGGAAACCGGTTCGGAGTTTGGCATAAGAGCTTTAATCAGAAACGGGTTTAAGGTTGACTGTGCTCTTGTCCCTGATGCCGGATATATCGATCAAGCCGTCATTGGCGAGAAAGGGATTTGTCGATTTGAAATTGAGTGTTTTGGGAAAGAAGCCCACGGAGCTTCGCCTTATCGCGGTAGCAACGCCATAGTTCCCCTAGCTTTTTTAATTTCTGCCCTGTCTGACTTTGGCATTGATAAAAAAATAGATAAAAACTTTAAACCACTAACAGTCAATATCGGTACCATTGAAGGCGGAAGTGCTGCCAATGTGGTTCCGGCTTACGCCAAAGTAGCTGTTGATATACGATATCCGCCACCTGTCACCCTAAAAGAAGTAGAAAATGAAATTACCCGCTACCTTTCCAAAACGCAACAGCAATTTCCCCAGGCCAAATTGAAACTGAATAAGGTACATGTTTCAACCCCCCACATTATTGATATCAGCCAAAATCGTTTAATCCAAAGTTTTGCCCAATCGGCTAAAATGTTGGGTTTGGACCTGAAATATAAGACAACCGGCGGCAATACAGTGGCGAAATTTTTAGTTGAGGCCGGTATGTCTGCTTTCTGTCATTCTCCGAGCCGGATTTCGGTTGGGCATATGCCGAATGAATATGTGGTCATTGCCGATTTAGTTTTGGCTGCCAGACTTTACGCTCTAACTTTAATTCATTTTTTTAATTACACATCGGGAGTGTAAGTTACGATGTGTAAAATTAAAATCCATGTTTAAGGAAGCACTTCTTTACGAAAAACTGAAAGACGGAAATGTCCGCTGCGGAGTCTGTCAGCGGCGTTGTCTGATCGGACCAAATCAGGTTGGCTTTTGCAAAACGCGCCTCAACCAAGACGGGGAATTATATACTCTCATCTACGGAGTTGTTTCGGCTGTTAATATCGATCCGATTGAGAAAAAACCTGTTTATCATTTTAAACCGGGATCGCGGTGTTATTCTTTAGGCACTTTCGGCTGCAATTTCCGCTGTGATTTTTGCCAGAACTGGGATATTTCTTACGCTGACATGAGTCAACTAAAGTCAAAAGCATGTCCTGAGTCCTTCTCCGTCGATTCGGCGGATCAGGATAAACTCCGTCGAAGGATCAAAGGCCAAAATTTAAAAACTTACACCCCTAAACAAGCGGTTGTCGACGCTGGCAGAGAAAAATGCCAGGGAATCGCTTTTACCTACAACGAGCCGACGATTTGGCTGGAATACACCATGGATGTAGCCAGATTGGCCAAAAAGAAGGGACTTTACACAGTCTATGTAACTAACGGATATCTAACATCTGAGGCTCTCGATAGAATCGGTCCTCATTTAGACGTTTTTCGGGTGGACATCAAATCTATGGATGACGAGTTTTATCAAAAACTGATTCGTGTTCCCGAGATGGAAGGGATTTTGGCGGTCACCAAAAGAGCCAAGGAAAAGTGGAAAATGCACGTTGAGATAGTCACCAATCTTATTCCCGCCTGGAATGATTCTGAAACCAATCTTCAAAAAACAGCAAATTGGATCTGTGAAAATCTGGGCGAGTTGACTCCTTGGCATATTACCCGTTTTTTCCCCTGCGCCAATCTCCAAAATGTTCCGCCCACGCCACTTGAGACTCTGAAAAAAGCGGTTGCAATCGGCAGGGAAGCCGGGTTAAAATATATCTATCTTGGCAATGTCCGGGAAAACGAGTTTTCGGATACGTTCTGCCCGCAATGTAGAAAACTTCTTATTCGAAGAAACGGTTATGACGTTGCAGTTTTGGGTCTGGATAAAAAAGGTCGTTGCAGCTCTTGCCAAAGCGTTACAAATGTGATAATTTGAGTTGTGACCTCGCTTTTGGTCACAGTCTATCGTAAGTTTGACCACGAGGTTTTTTGATTTTCGAAGCGCGAAAGCCCTCCGAATCGGAAGGATGAAGCGCAAGAAAACGAACTCGCCGAATCTGCCCCCGCCTGATAAGCGAGGCAGGGATTCGGCGGGGAGGATATCATGGCGCAAGGAGTGGTAGTTCATTTTTTTAAGGAAAGTACAAAAGTCTTGACAGAAAAAGTACCTTTTGCTACAAAGATCTATAATCGCAGGAGAGAACCACGGGTTTACCCGTGGGTGAATCCTTCAAAAATATTCGACGAAGTCGCCCGCCGATTCGGCGGGAACCTGCGCCGATTCGGCGGGAACCTGCG
>PFXB01000046.1:967-4959 GCA_002791435.1 candidate division WWE3 bacterium CG_4_9_14_3_um_filter_43_9 | reverse complement strand
TTCAAGCGTTTCCCTAAGATTTTCCCCCTATATTAAAGAAGGCGTCAGAATACCGTTTATTCTACTTAGTTTAATTTTTATTTTAGTTGTTATTTTTGTCCTGATTTTTAATTTATCAGGCAGCATGCCTCTCTTTTTACAACGAAAAATTTTCCGTGAAGGAATCGTGGGACAACCGCAAAATTTAAATCCCCTCTTTTCTTCTGACAATGAGATTGATCAAACGATCTCCAATTTGATTTTTCGGGGATTGACTAAATTTAAGCCGGACGGACAATGGCAAGATGATTTGGCCGAAACAATAGACGTCAGCGAAGATGGACTAACTTATACTATTCAAATTAAAGATAATATTTATTGGCATGATGGCCAAAAATTAACCGTAGAAGACGTTATTTTTACTTACCAAAAAATACAGATGCCTGATTATTTGGGATTCTGGAGAGAAGCTTTCAAAGAGGTAAGCTTTGAAAAAATAGATGACTATCATCTTAAAATTACCCTTTCGCAACAATTGTCTTCCTTCCCGCAGAACCTGACCGTTGGAATCTTGCCCAGACACCTATTAGCCAATTTGAATATTAAACAGCTGGAAAATGCGTCTTTCTCGTTATCTCCAACCGGAGAAGGAGAATTTGCTTTCTCGCAAAAAAAATTCCAGAATAATCAAAAAGATAAAATTAGTCTTCTTGTTTTGAAAAGACAAAATGGCGATGGTAATATCAATAGATTGGAATTCTATTTTTATCCCGATAAAGAAGCTTTAATTAATGCCTATAAAGCTGGCGAGATTGATGCTTTTCGCGTTCCCGATGAAGAAGATTTAGAGTTTTTAAAAGACTGGGATAATTTTAACCTTTATCAGATTCCTATGCTCTTAAGATTTTACGGATTGTTTTTCAATACTATTTCAGAAAAACCCATCAATAAAGCAGAAGTTCGTCAGGCCTTAGCCTATGGATTGAATAAAGAAGAATTTGTACAAGATGTTTTCCGCACCCCTCCTCCGACTCTTTTTGGCTCGATCAATTCGCAGTCATGGGCTTTTTCAAGCGAAGGGGCAATCGTACGATTTGATTCGGAAAAAGCTAGGCAGATTCTCCAAGAAGCTCAGGCAGAGAATTTAGACTTGACTTTAACCATTCCTGATTTTCCGCTGGCTGAAAAAATAGGCGACAATCTGAAAAAACAATGGGAGAAAATAGGCGTTACTTTGCAAATCAAAATGGTTTCCTTAGATGATTTTGAACATGAAGTACTGAAAGACCGTAACTTTGAAGTACTTTTTTACGGTCAGGAAATCTCATCTGATCCAGATCAGTATCCCTTATGGCATTCTACGCGTAAAGACTATCCCGGCTTAAATTTAAGCCAAATTCAGTCGAAGAGAATTGATAAAGCATTGGAGGAGGGAAGACAGTTAGCTGATCTTTCCGAACGTAAAGACAAGTATGCGGATTTTCAAAAACAATTTCAAATTGAAATGCCGGCCATTTTGCTTTATCATCCTTTATATGCCTATATCGTGCAAAAAAGAGTCACCGGGATAAATTTTGACGAACTGGGAATTCCTGCCGATCGATTTGATACAATTGATAGCTGGAATATCGGTGAAAGTTTGAAAATTAAAATTTTCTAACGAGAAGCCGCGGTGGCGGAATGGTAGACGCGCTGTCTTCAGAGGACAGTCCTAATTTTTAGGGTGAGAGTTCAAATCTCTCCCGCGGCAGAATGATGAAGGGGCTGTGGATCAAATCTTGAAATTGACGGCACGGGTGCTCCATGCTATTATTTTGCGAGCGAAATACGCCGAACGCGAGCAAAAGAAGATGCGAGGAGTTTACTCCGCAAAGATTCATTGGTACTTCTCCATTGCGTCCGCCGAATCAGCGGACTCCAGTCGAAGAATATTTATTGTTCGACCACATGGAGAACTACAGCTTTGTTTTTTTGTCTCCAACTTTTTGTTTTGACTTTTGAGTTTTGACCTTTAACTTATTTTTGGGCGGGTGGCGGAATGGTAGACGCGCAACGTTGAGGTCGTTGTGGGATTTCCCGTGAAGGTTCAACTCCTTTCCCGCCCATATGTCATCCTGAGGACCCGCCGACTCCCTGCCTCGCCGGCAGGCGGGGGCGGGGACGTGAGGATCCCGTTGAGATCATTCTCCGCCGGCTGGCGGATCAGGATGACACCTGCTTTTTTGAATTTGAGATTTAAGATATTAGATATAAGTTGTAAGATATTTTATGGGCACTTAGCTCAGTTGGTTAGAGCGTTGCGTTTTAGACATAATCTGGTCGAGTAGCTCAGTTGGTTCAGAGCACCCGGCTTACATCCGGGAGGTCAGAGGTTCAAGTCCTCTCTCGACCACCAGATTATGGCGCTGAATTTAATGAAGTCCATCGCAAAGGCCGAAGGTTCGAATCCTCCAGTGCCCATTTTGTAAAACTAGCATGGATTTTATTTTTCCAAGCTTAAATCCGCCCCGCATGGCGGGGCGGATGAAGCTTACCCGACGAAGTCGGGCTCAAGCGAAGCGAAGAAAAAGAAGAAACCCCGACCGTAAGGTCGGGGGAGATTCATTTAAAAGTTCTAATATAATGCATGGCAAGCCGAGGTAGCTCAGAGGTAGAGCACTGCTCTGAAAAAGCAGGTGTCGACAGTTCGAGTCTGTCCCTCGGCATGTGTTTTCGCGAGGGTAGTTCAGCGGTAGAACGTCTCCTTGCCAAGGAGAAGGTCGCGGGTTCAAGTCCCGTCCCTCGCTCCATAATTCGCGAGTGAGAATCCGCCGATTCGGCGCGGTCGCGAAGTGAAATATATAGTACCACGGCGCAAGCCGTGGAAATCTATTTTTTGCCGGGTCGTCTAATGGTAGGACAGCGGCCTTTGGAGCCGTCAATCGTGGTTCAAATCCACGCCCGGCAACCAGCAAGGAGGTCTCACTCCTCAAAAATGGAATATTAAAACTGGCAGTTTCTCCTCTTTAAAATGGACTAAAATGCCCACAGTTAAAAATCAAACGCTAAAAGTCAGAGAAGTCTTGTGTAAGAATATAATCGGGAAATGTGGTTTTCCCGGCGGCGGTTGGGCTATAAATCCATACGTTGGCTGTGAACATGGATGCCTTTATTGTTATGCCAGATTTATATCGGAACCGTTACTGATCCTTACCAGCCTTTAGAACAAAAATATCAATTGACACGGGGAATGCTGGACATTCTCATGCATTATCCTGTTTCAGTCAGTATTTTAACCAAATCTTCTTTGGTGTTGCGGGATTGCGATCTGCTTTTGCAACTGCAGGATGTGGATGTCAACTTTACGATTAACACTCTGGACGAAGAGTGGAAAGCCAGAGTTGAGCCCCATTCTTCCTCGATTCAAGAAAGATTAGAAACCGCCAAAATTTTAGCCAAGAACGGGATTAAAGTCAACGCAATGTTAGGTCCGTTTTGGCCGGTTTTTACTGACGTTGAGGCTTTATTCAAAAAATTCAAGGAAGCCGGAATGCAACATGTTTTTTCAGAAAGTTTTAATACCAGTAGCGGAAATTTTACGCAAGTTGAGGAAGTGTTGAAAAGATTTTATCCGAATCAAAAACAAAATTTCAAAAGCCTCCTTTTTGATAGACGAAAATTTGATCAATTTTATTTCAAGAGAGCGAAAACCGCCCCGCAGTGCGGGGTGGATGAAGCGATTACAACCCGTGCGAAGCACGCTACATGGGCGAATCAAAAAACCGCGAGCTTATGCTCGTCGGATTTTTATACGAAAGCTAGTCTGGCGATAGCAAATGCCTCTGAAAAATATCAAATCCCATCAACTGTCTATTTTTTGCGAGCGAAATACTCCGGACGCGAGCAAAAGAAGATACATGAACGGCAAGCTCATGGAGATTCATTTTGACACGGGCCATGCGGCTAAATTTGATCATTTACCATATATAGCAACCGCAAAACAAAATGACAGTTTCGTTGCAAACACCTTCGAG
>PFXB01000046.1:0-953 GCA_002791435.1 candidate division WWE3 bacterium CG_4_9_14_3_um_filter_43_9 | reverse complement strand
TAGCTTGACAACCGATAGCAAAAAAATTATTATATAGACCCAGAGTAAATAAATCTGGGTTTTTTATGCGCCAATTTTTTATACAAATCTTTGTTGCAATCATCCGTCATCGATCGTTTGTTACCAGCCGCCCCACAGGGCGGTTTTTTTTGCCTATTTTCATCAAAAAACATAAGTCTTGTTGTCAAAGCCGCCATCTGGCGGTTTTTTATTTTGCGAGCGGATCTACGCAGCTTGCTGCGTAGGGGGGGTGTTTTTCCAGTTGAAAACCGCCCCGCCATGCGGGGCGGATGAAACTTACTCTGACGAAGTCGGGTTGAGCAAAGCGAAGGAAAAGAAGAAACCCCGACCGTCAGGTTGGGGAAGATTCATAATCATCCGAGAAAGCTACGAATTCGTTCGTGGATGAATCGCATGATTTCGAACTCTCAGACCGACCAACCCGACAGAAAGAATACCACGACGCAAGAAATGGTAGTTCATTGCACCTGAAAAAGCGCTTTTCCATTCCGTTTGGAAAAGCAATTACCAAAAGGAGAGAAGATATGTTCACGCCAACTGAAAACGTATTCGTCTCAGGACATCCCTTGATCCTGCACAAGCTCACCCTTCTGAGGGATAAAGGGACTGAACCCAAGAAGTTTCGGGAGTTGCTTCATGAAATTGCAATGCTGCTTCTGTATGAAGCAACAGCGGATTTGGCACTCGAAAGCCGTACTGTCCAAACCCCCTTGACGCTTGCCGAGGGTTACCATCTGTCAGAACGGATTGGCTTGGTTCCAATTCTGCGGGCTGGCCTTGGTATGGCTGAGGGTATTCATGAAATGATGCCTGGGGCACAGGTGTGGCATCTTGGTTTGTACCGGGACGAGCGAACGCTGCGACCTGTGACGTACTACAACAAACTGCCGACGGCTACGACTGTTCAGGTTTGTCTGATCCTTGACCCCATG
>PFXB01000088.1:3267-3965 GCA_002791435.1 candidate division WWE3 bacterium CG_4_9_14_3_um_filter_43_9 | reverse complement strand
ACTACCTTAATATGGTACTTCTCGGCTCGTCTTCGACTCGCTCGAAGAGTAATCCTTTAAACCCAAAAACTTGCTCGCAAACTGGTAGGGTTTTTTCTTCCTTTTGGGGCAGTTTCGACTCTCCTTTCAAAAAGTCTATAATACAATAAAGGAAGGTTTGTCTCTCTCTTCTCTCCCCAGTTTCACGAGCAAACTTCTGAATTTAAAAGGTCTTCTTCTTTTTGTCATCCCGAGCGCAGTCGAGGGATCCCGTCCGAATTACCACATTCCTGCGGGATCCTCACGTCCCCGCCGAGTCGGCGGGTCCTCAGGATGACACGCGGCCTAACAAAAAACCGGCTCTGGACTAAACCCTACGCAAGGTTAACCTCAGAACCGGTTGTTCTAGTAAACGTTGGTAGGGTTTTTTAGTTTTATCTTCTTTTTTATCTTCTTTAAGCGTGCAACTTTCCGTTCGCGATTTTTTAGATACTCAACTTCCTCAGGTTTGCAATTCTTTTGGGTATGTCATATATCTTATAGTATTATCATAAAAATCATTTCTTGTCAAGTCCTATCTTTTTAAGTAACTGTTTACGGTTCCCACCTAAATGACCGTCATGGCGAGGATCCGCTAACTGGCGGAGACGAAGCAATCCCGTGGGAAAGCTCTGGAGCTGTCTGTGATCGCCGAGCCCTCCGACTCGGAGGGCTCGCGA
>PFXB01000088.1:0-3197 GCA_002791435.1 candidate division WWE3 bacterium CG_4_9_14_3_um_filter_43_9 | reverse complement strand
CTTAATAACCCACTACATTCTATAACCTATAATATATCGTTTTGGGTTTCTGCTGAGGTGGATCTAATTGATCTTAATGAATTTCATGTCATTCTGGGGAATTTCGCTTTGCGGGATGACCCCAGAATCAGATTCTGGCAAGATGAACTACCGCTCCTTGCGCCGTGGTATCCTCCCCGCCGAATCCCTGCCTCGCCGGCAGGCGGGGGCGGGGAGGTGAGTTTATTAATCATTCGATTCATCCCTGACTGCCGTCAGGCAGGCCTGCCTCGCCGTCAGGCAGGCACGGGTAAAGTAAGTGGTTTTCTCAAATAATTATAAAAATGACACATGAAAGTTAAAGGAACGATGTACTAGGCTGATTCGAGACGCACAAACTCTTCCCTCCTTCTTATTCAATAACCTAATCGTCGTCTCTATAACCTTCTGCCATCCGTTCGTTAACTCTCTTTGTACTTTGAATTGCCTGCTATCTAGGGTCTCCGGTAAATCTGGCAAGGTAGGTCGCATTTCCCTCTTGTTCATTTCTGTAGTATCTGCCCATAATGGCGCCAAGCCTAGGGCTTAATACTACATTTCGAACGGAATGGGTGTCAAAATAGCCGTATTCGAGTTCCGGAAAAAGATTTTCCCTGCCATCCGTCAACGCCTTAGCCAAAACCTGCGGGTCACAAATAACCGAACCAGCGGATGTCATTACAGGAAGAAGTGCAATAAAATCCGGTAATTGAGCTAAAAGGTCCCGGAAGACATCATGTTGGATTTTCCCTACCGGATTGTCGGACACCAGGCTCTCCAATAAATCAGCCATTTTTTTCCTGCCGGCTACAATGGACTGAGACACTAATTCATCATTAGCTAAACCGAACTTGGCCGCTGCAATTTCCAACCTATCAATTTCGTCCAAAGTGGCGGGACGCTGTCCAACACCATGGACCGGGCCGGTCATAGGTCCGTTTTCAGAAAGATCGAAAGATTCTCCAAAGGACGTTGCTTGTGTATTTGCAAAGTAGACTTCTACTACTCTGCCACCCCTTCTGGAGTTATATCTGTCGGAAATAAAGGGATATTCCGGCGCCTTTTCACAAGACCCGCATTTAAAACTGGTTTTTTTACTTCCTGCCCATTCACCCTCCACTTTAACCATTTTTCCTCCGCACTGGCCACAGATTGCTTCGGCTTCTCCGCGGCGTGCCTCCCACACCTCGCGTGCTTGTTCAAACTTTTTTCTCGCCACATCAACTTCTTTCTCACTCTGGGCCCATCCAACAGCCGTAATTCCGTTTGCTGTAGCTCGGTAAATATAAGGATAAGCAAGCACCTCTCCTACTCCTTTTACCTCACCGACAACACGACCTGGGGGCCATGCCGGAAGCTCATTTCCAGGCTTATTCTCCCACCACCCTTCCTGAATAAAAGGCAGGCCACCCTTTTTTTCGCGGAAAACCTCTCGGCTTAAATATTTTGCGGTTCTTCTCTTTTGTTCAACCAAGGATTGGGGAGGAACGAAATTAGAAGACACCTCATCAGAATATACAAATAGGCATTCACGACCAGGAATTTCTGGATCACTTTCGGCTGCTAAAGTCTGAGCTGGGCTTAAGTGTATTGTTCCGACTTGACCTCCCTCACCCTTGCGGGAATATTGAACTGTGACTTTCCCGACCCCAGGCAGTTCAACCTCTGGAGGATATAGTTCTTCAATTTTTTTTCTATCAACTAAATCTTCCAATGCTGGCGGTCTCCCCAGTTCAAGATGTCTTTTGGCCGCAGCAGAAAGGGTTAACTTTTCAGAAAAAATGGTTGGATATTGTTTTCTCTCTTTATTGGCCCCCTCTACTACAGCGGCGGCCTCTTTGCCGTGAGACCAGGCACGCGCCGCAGCCACTGCTTCCATCTCTCCCATGGTCTCTAATCCATCATTGGGGTCTGGAAATTCTGACCTGCTCGCAAGTAAATAGCTAATTACAGCTTCGCGGTTCACCTGACTTGGCCCATTTTGCTGCGTAAATGCCTCTCTGTGCTGGGCCAACCATTCCTCAATGGAAGGTGCCTTTTCATAACCCGTAATTTCTCCTCTGGCTATCCGACGCAGCCAGACCACGATTGGTGCCAAATGTCTGCGGGTAATTTCCGCAACTGTGCCTTTTTCTTGATCAAGCATATGCCCTGCTATTTTTCTATCAGGTGCTGTCGGCGCAAAAAATACCTGCAACTGCGATTCTTCGGGAACCCATTTTGAAAGTATCTCCTCATCAGTCATGTCTGCCGGCGCCTCTCTCACCAAACGATCAAAACCTAAACCTTTTATGGCAATATCTTTAAAAAGACCCCAGGAAAATTGTTCCCGTACTTCGGCTTCGCGATCCGGTTTTATCAAAGAGTAAGTTTGGATCCCGCCACCGAGTATTCCGTCCGCCCACCAGGTTTTGTCAATTTCCGTTTCCATTTCTACCCAATCAGGATCAATAGAAAGCCCGGAAACGTAGCCTGTTTTCTGCGCTAAAGCGGCTTTAGATTCTCTTGATCGATCTCGATATCCAACCACCACTACTCTTCCTTCGATAGGTTCGCCTTCAGCCACCCAAAAATGCTTTCCTTCGGGTCTGTCGACTCTGTAAATAACCACCGGCGTTCCCGGTGGTAGGTCTTTCAAGCCTTTCCCCTGAATAATGACCGGTTCGTCCCGGCCTCTGTCAACCAAAGGCCCTTTGCCGCTGTCGCCCCTAGTTATTATCCGGATTTGTGCATGCAGATCTGTGACTTCTGTTCTTTTTACCTCCCGCGGAGCTTCAGCAAGAGCCTGTTGCGCCGCCGCCGCTGAAGTTTCTGCTGAAGTAATTCCAGTTCTCGCCGCCGTAGGCTTTGAAACTGATGGCATTCCCGGTTTTCTCCTGGCAGGCTCTGGTGGTTTATAAGATTCGCTTCTGGCTGGCTGCATTCCTTTCTCCTTTTTGAAAATCAAACCTAATTATACCCAAATAACTTTGATTTGTAATTTAAGATGTGGTTATTTGGGGAATACTCAACTCTATTTATTGCAAACCTGCGGAAGTTGAGTATATTAAGGTAATTTTTTGATCATTCTTTGCAAAAACTCCGCTGATTCGAGGGTTAAAAACATTTCTTTGGTCACCCAACGATATTGCTCATGTTCCGGGCTTAAACTGATTTTGAGGTTATTTTTTACTCTACCA
>PFXB01000006.1 GCA_002791435.1 candidate division WWE3 bacterium CG_4_9_14_3_um_filter_43_9 | reverse complement strand
TACCAGCGCACTCCCGAATCACTATCACCGGAATCAGCATTTTTCCCCCAATCAATGACAAATTGCATTTTGTCAATTGCGTGCGGATAAAGTTTAATATCACAAGTGGGTGGTGTTTCATCTTTGTAGACATGTCCTGTTTGAACCTGACTATTGCCTCCCGAGCTTGTTCCCGTGACAAATTGCCCTATCGACGAATTCGAAAGTTTATAAGAATTTAGATAACAGACTCCTCCGCCGCCGGAATCAAAAAGAGTATCTTCCCTGTAAATTGAAGAAGAAAAACAATCACCGGCAGGACAATCTGCAGACGCGTGGGCTAGACTACACGCATCGGCAAGATTTGGCCGACTATCCATAAACAGGCTACAGACTGCAGGCCCTGTACATTCATAATGTTGACATTGCGAATTATTGGTACACTGATCTAACCCTGCGCCAATCTCATCTTTACAAATGCCAGCCACACATTCTTTATGTGTCACTGGAGGACAGCTTCTTTTCATAAACACTTCTGGCCCCCAGTCGCCTAGCGACCAATCCTTTCCTACTTTATGCTTAAGATAATCTGACGGCCAAGCACAACAACCACCGTTGGGTGCCACCATACAACCCCAATAATTATTATTGCAACATCCGCCGTCAGGATTGGTTGGATAAGCAGGATCGGTGCAGAAAATTTCACAGGAAGAGGAACCGAAGGCTTGGGTGGCATAGCGAGTTTCAATATTACAAGAACTTGGATAGTGAAGATGATAGGAAAAAGTCGCTGACAAAGTAACCCCGGGATTTTTGGTGCAAAAATCGCTCTTCTCTAAATAATCCTTGAGATCAAAGGTTAAGGAAGTATTGCTACTTTGATTACCGCGAATCTCCGCCAGGGCTTTGGAAAAATCATTGACATTCCAAACATAAATCACATGGCTATCGGCTCCTTTTTCATCATCACGATCAAGATACTGGCTCTCATACGGAATAGGAATCTGATAAGTACATTTCGTATCGCCTTGCTCATCTTTAGAATCACAAGTCATGGTTCCTGCCCGCGGAAGAGGATTTTTAGGGCAGGTTGGACAATTTGATGAGAGTTTATCCATACCAGCATCAATCTTATTATTCTGGGGAAACAACCAAAAAATCATAAATAAGATTAGCAAAACTAAAAAGCGGGTTTTTTTAACTGTCCTCATTGTCTTCATGGTTTTCATCTTACTTAAAATATTTCCTTAAATAAATTATTTATTTTATCCATCAAATATCTTTTGGCTATTGATAAGTTAAGTTTAAGATTGACTGGGGAACTACTGTCACGGCTCGCACTTTCTCCCAAGACAATACCACCCTCTGCTAAAATACTGTTTTGATTGTTCATATCAGCCGCGATATAATGACCACCTGTTCTAATCCAACAAACACAGGAAATACAACTTCCGCAGCCACTTGGGCTATTACAGCTTTGGCTGGTAACCGGAGTTCCCGCACATGTTCCTCCGCAGCTGGCTCCGACACAAGTGGCGGTTCTGGTTTGGGTGCCTTCGCCGCAAGTAACAGAACAAGCGCCCCAGCTGCCATAGGTCCAACTGCCGTTAACGGGGTTGTTTGTGTTACTGCAGACGGAGCTGGCTGTTCCCGGATTATTACAGGTGTCGGTGGTACAGGAGTCACTATCGTCACAATCATCATCAGTGGAACAAGAAGGACAGACACAAGCTGGTGTTTGAGTAAGATAGCAAGCGCTGTTGGCACATTTGTTGTCATAGCACTTGCCTGTTGAGCTTGAACACTGGCTGTCGCCGGTACAAGTTTCTCCGCATTCACATTTCGGCGTACTACAAGCCTTTGAAGAGTCGCCGCTACAGTTAGCTCCGCCATCGGATGGAGGAGGATTAGTGCAAGTTCGTGTTTGAGTTCCAGTAGTGCCACAGGCAGTTGCGGAACAGGCGCTCCAATCAGTCCAACCGCCGTCTTCCGGACAGTAAAGGGTTGTATTTCTTACTCCGGTAAATCTTACATCGCTGCAATAATATGGTGACCAATTACAGTATGAAGGCTTCCACATGCTATTTTTAGAACAGTTAGAGAATCCCGCAGGTGGATCACATGTAGGATTAGAACATGGACAGTCATATCCAGTCACCCATTGACCGTCCGAATAACAAGGACACCCCGGGTAGGGCGGATATCCGCAGGGCTGATAGGACGCGTTCGCAGGATCTCCCTCGTCATCGATACATTGACACCCGTATTTATAGGCTGGGACAGCTTTTGCCTCTGCTACAACAGGATAAAAAACGAAAAACGAAACAAGAAACAAACAAGATAAAAATATAAATTTTCGATTTAACATAATGTTAATTAACTTTTTTATAATAAGCGTTTTATGGCGCTAAAAACAAATTAGCCAATTCGCCCGGGACAAATTCCAGATTAACAGTATCACCGATCTTTAAATCCTGAATGCCAATCTTAGGCGATGCCTCCGTTGCTCCTTTGTATACCGTTACCATGTTCGGGTTATTAGATAAGGTAAGGTCCCCATTTTCACCATTAAGCACAATTACAGCCAAAGTGATAGATTTAACCGTATAGGGAAAATCGACTTTGACAGGAGTTACAGCTGGACCTGATTGTGTTGACACAGTGGTGTTACGCTGATTAGAGCCTGAATTGTTAGCGATAAAATAAATCGTCAACGCTGCCAGACCTATAACCAAAAAAACCGCCAACCCTACTACTACAGGTAAAAATGATCTTCGTTTTTTATTTGTTTGTTCAGTTGTTATTTCGTTATTTTTATTAGCTTCGAGCATGATTTTTTCCTTTATTAATTCATTTACTTTATAATATTCTGGGTTGATTTAATATCAACATTGTAAATTGTAGATCCGCCAACCTACCCGAGATAATTTCCAAGTTGACTTGATCATTTTTAATCGAGCTTGGGTATTCAGAATAAAATTATACTCAAGCTCTTGGTTGTTTCTATTTAATATTTGTGACTTCCTTGAATCAAAGTAGTTCAACATTTTTGAACAACCTATTTAACCAAAACTAATATCTCTCCCGCTTCTTTATTAAAACTCTCCAAAGCTTTTCCGACAATCATAACAGGATACGTTGTCGATGGACTTCCTTTCATAGCATAACCGGGTATTGGGGAAGAAACCAATTCATCACCCGGACTAATTGGACCGTTGGCGTTGGTCGCTTTTACTTTTACTCTTCCTTGTAAGGCCAACTTCAGGCCGTCTTTCTCTGCGCCGTTTAAAAGCAATCCCGGATTTTCAGAAACTACTCCTACTACTGCCGCTGAATACTCCTGTTCGCAGGGCGTAAACTCTCCGTTTGTACCGAAAGAGATACAAACTACAGTCCCGCTTGCAAATTTTTGGGGAGAGACAATTTCAGCCAAATCGCTTCCGCCGCATTTGTAGCCATCGCGGGCGTTTACTTTCTGGTTGAATCTTGAGTTGCCTTTGAAAGAAAACAGATTGCCATTGAAATTTAATTTTTCTTCAAATACAGAGCCGTTGGTGGTATACCAGCTAAATTTTTGCGGTGAGGTAAAATAAACCGTCGAGGTCCCTACTCCGACTAAGTATTGATTATTGGAGGCCGCGTTGTAGAGGTTGAGACGCCGCCCTGAAGTGCTGCTGGGCAAACCCAAAGTGTTGCCTAAAAAATGGACCTTATTGTCCGAGAAAAGGGGCAAATCACCCAAAAGATTGGCGTTGGTTCCGTCAAACCCGGACAACGTCAGAGTGTTGATGGTAAAAGGGGAGGGAAGAATCAGCTCTCTGGGAGAGAGAGTTGGGCCGTCAACGGCGATTTCCAGCCAATAACTGCTGCCGCTGAACTGACTGCAGGCAGTGCCGACGGCAAGTTCCGTTTCGAAAGCTCCGCGGCTGGTTGTCTCCGAAAGCGACCCGCTATCCCAACAAGCTGATCCTCCGCTAGCTTGGGTATAAATACGAAATTGAAAATTATGCGG
>PFXB01000070.1 GCA_002791435.1 candidate division WWE3 bacterium CG_4_9_14_3_um_filter_43_9 | reverse complement strand
ATTCTTGCTTCTCGCCGCTACAAAATCCTATCCACCATCCACACCATGGCGATTCTCACGTTCGCCGCTACCAAACCCTATCCAAAATCCACCACCGTAGCGGAAACCTTTAGGTTTCCATTTTCTCGGATCATGGCGATTCTTGCGGTCGCCGCAGTGTGTCATTCCCGACCTGATCGGGAATCTATACCATTGTTTCTTCTGGATTCCCACTTGCGTGGGAATGACAATAGCAGTTTTTCCGTCCGTTTTTCTTGTCATTCCCGACCCTCTTTGTCCTTTCCGAATCTCTGTGTGTCATTCCCGACCATTTGTGTCATTCCCGACCTCAACCGGGAATCCAGTCCGTTCTACCACTTTCCTCGCCCTGGATGACAAATATGTATCATTCCGAATCCTGCAACCGCTGGAAAGGAATCCCTTTTTTCTTCCTGAAAGGACCTTCTTTTCCTTTCGGTCTACTTTACCTGATTTTTGGCAAAATCGCCAACCACCGGAAGTTGAAATTCTTCTTTGGAATAAGCCTTATACATAAGCACTATCCACAGTATAAAAGCTGCCAACCCCCAGAGCGAATTCAAGATCCAACCGAAAACCGGAATGATTCTTGAAACTGCCGAGGCAATCATCAAAACCACGCTCAAAGCCACTGACTGCCAGGCATGAAAGCGGACAAATTTGTCTTCCTTTTCGATCAACAGAAAAATGATGCCGCTTATCGCTCCCAAAACATAAGAGAGCGCTGCGGCCACGTTTGGTTCCAAGCCGGACTGGCTTTTGGGTTTTACTGCTTCTTTTGGCTGTTCTTTCTCCATGTTTATCACCCCCTTTCTTCTTTTTGCTCACAATTTAGAATTCGTATCGTCAAGAGGATGATCCTCTTTTTCTTTTTTCCTGGACTCTTCCTATTGTTCGACCAATCCCGCCAAAGGCGGGGGCGTGGAGAACTACGCTTTGATATTTTGCGTTTCTCAAAACAAACTCATCTGTTCTGAACTTTCTTCCTTCGTTTGAGTTTCATCTTCCCAAATAGATACCTTACCAAATTCACCGTCATATCCGGGAGAAACACTGATCTCGCCATTTCGATTTTTGATAATCCCCTCGACTATTTTGGGAGAGACTACCTTCACCAGATCTTCTCGGGCAGTTTTTAGCAAGACTTCAAACTCACTTCCGCAACGGTCTACCAACGCTTGATACTCACTTCGGACCGTCTGGGAGGCCGTATTACTACCCACAACTTCGGCTATAACTTCCTGCAAAGGTACCAACATGACAAACGGCGGACGGTTCAATTTTTTCGATCTGGTAAAAACCCCCTCTTTCGCAATTTCGATCTCAGCCTCACCGCGAGTGGAGAGTGCCTCAACCCTCTGCATGACACCCACCGTCAGTTTTCTGCCGCAAACCGGACACGTTGTTCCTTTATGCTTCACCTCTTCGGGCGAATAGCAAACTTTACAGTTTCTGTGACCGGTATAATGATATTTTCCTTCTTCGGGGTGAAATTCGATGGTATAGGCGATTTTGTTCGGTCCATCTTTGCTTTTCATGGCCTCTCTCAAACCCTGGAACGAAAAATCGCCCTCGAAAGCGGTGGCCTCGCGTCCAAGTTTCGGTAAGGAATGGGCGTCGGAAAAAGAAATAATCCCGTAATCATCCAGCTCTTTTATTCTCCAGTTCATGGCCGGGTCTGAAGATAGCCCGGTTTCAATGGCGAAAATCTCACGGCTTGCGCTGCCAAAACAGTCCACCATTGAATCAAAGCCGGAATTGGACCCATACAGAGAATACCAGGGAGTCCAGATATGGGCCGGGAAAAAAATAGAGTCGGGAGAGACTTCCTTGACGGTTTCTAAAAGCAGTTTGGCGGAAATCGGAAGAATCGGCCGGCCATCGGACATGAGATTTCCCAAACTCGCCAATTTTTCGTTGATTTTTTCCGCATCGGCAAACGAAGGGGCTAAAACAACACTGTGGATTCGTCTTCCCTTTTCTCCCTGGGTATAGATATTGGAAATCTCGGCGCTTAAAACAAACTTGGGTCCCTTGCCATCATCTTTGAAATTAAAAAATCCTTTTCCGTCTTCGAGGAGGTTTTCCTTAAGATCGTTAAACCAGAAAGGGTGGGTAAAATCGCCGGTGCCGATAAGGTCTATCCCCTTATATTTCCCCCAGCGGGAGAGGTTAGGGATCGTCATTTCCTGCGAGACCGCCCGCGAATATTTAGAGTGAATGTGTAAATCGGCAATATAGATCATAGAAAATCCTTTCGTGATTATTTTTTTAAGAGGTTTCCATTCTCCCAAACCATGGCGAACTGAAGTTCGCCGCTACAAAATCCTATCCACCACCGTAGCGGAAACCTTTAGGTTTCCATCCAAAGCTACCAGTACGCCTGTCCCGTGTAGCGGAAACCTTTAGGTTTCCATCCAAAGCAAGATTAAAGTTAAAAGAGCAAAAATCAAAGTCTAGTCCAAAGTTTAAAGCCAAAAAGCTTTTGATTTTAAACTAGGTTTTGAGATTTGCACTTTGCACTTTGAGTTTGATTTCTCAATTTTGACCTTTGAGTTTTGCATTTCGAATTATGAATATGTATTTTGCAATTTCAATTAATATGATTTCTATAAATACTACTGTAAAAACAATTTGCCACATCGCCCAACTTAAAGGTAAAACTTCAAAAACTCCCTGGAAAAATGGAACATAGACCGCCGCCAGCTGCACCAAGAATCCTCCGAGAACCGCATAAATAAGATATCTGTTGCGCAAAGGATTATATTTGAAAATTGAATGCCGCAGGGTGCGGCAGGAAAAAACATAAATCAGCGAATCCAACCCCAACGACACAAAAGCTACCGATCGCGCCAACCTGACATCACCTGTTGTATGCCAAATAAGATAAAAAATCAAGAGATTGGCCAATCCGGTAAAAACGCTGATTAAAAGAATAAGGGTTTTCATCTCAAAATTTAAGATTGATTCCTTGGGATTGCGCGGCTTTTCATTCATAATTTCCTCTTCTCCTGGTTCTAGAGTTAGAGCAATATTCGGAAAACCGTCGGTGACGAGATTAATCCACAAAATTTGAGCGGCAGTTAAAGGCGGCGGCAGTTTCAAAAGTAAGGAACCCAAAATCAAAACGATTTCCGAAAAACTGTCGGACAAAAGATATAAAATCACTTTACGCATGTTATCGTAGATTATTCGTCCCTGCTTGATAGCCGAAATAATGGTCTTAAAATTATCATCCAGTAAAACCACGTCGGCCGTTTCCTTGGCCACCTCGGTCCCGGAACCAACCACCACTCCCACATTGGCTTTTTTCAAGGCCGGCGCATCATTAATCCCGTCACCGGTCATGGCCACCACCTCACCCCTGGCTTGAAAAGCCGAGACGATTCTGATTTTATCTTCTGGCGAAACACGGGCAAAAAGATGGATTTTGAAAATTCTATTTTTCAGTTCTTCGTCGCTTAATTTTCTCAGTTGATCGCCTTCAATGATATTCTCATCATGCAGTTTAATCCCTAACTCTTCCATGATGGAACGGGCTGTCAATCTGTAATCTCCGGTGACAATAGCCACTTTGATACCAGCCTGGCGGCAAAGATCTAAGGTTTCTTTGGCTTCTGGCCGAAGCGGGTCTTTGATTCCCAAAAGCCCTACCCATATAAAATCCGATTTTAAGTCTTCAATGTCCTCAATTTCTTCTGATTTGGCGGAAGCTTTTTTATATCCTAAACCTAAAAGGCGCAAACCCTGTTCTCCCATCCTGATGATCTCTTTTTTTATCAAATCTCTATCTTGACTGCTAAGCTGACGCACCTTATCTTCAACTCTGATATCCGAACACCTGCCCAACATTTTTTCCGGCGCGCCTTTGAAAAATAACAGATTATTTTTGGCATTATAATGATGGAGGGTAAACATATATTTATTGGTGGAATCAAAGGGTAAAACATCCAGCCGCGGCATTCTTTTCTCCACATGTTCTTTGTAAAATCCGGCCTGCGAAGCCGACAGAATTAAAGCTCTTTCTGTCGAATCACCTCGAATTCTCCAGTCATTTAATTCATCTTGAGGGTTTTCGATAAAAGCATCATTACATAAAACTGAAATCTCCATTAAATCAATCAAACCC
>PFXB01000125.1 GCA_002791435.1 candidate division WWE3 bacterium CG_4_9_14_3_um_filter_43_9 | reverse complement strand
CCCGTGGTTCTCTCCTGCGATTATAGAAGAGCAGAGCCCAGTTTATCCTTTTAAAACTACCTTAATTCCTCGCTGTCGGCTTCAGGCTGACCGTCCTTTTTGGGTGCTTCTTTCTTCGGCTTGGCTTCCGGTTCTTTGACCGATTTCTTGTCCTTGCTTTTTTCTTTCTTTTCAGTCGTTTTTTCCTTTTCCTCTTCATCTTTTACCTCGACTACCTTTTGGTCAATATCGGCTATTGCCGCAGTTTCTTCTTTGACTGTTATTTTTTGTGGGGCCACCTCCTGAATAACGACTTCTCCCTTAATCTCATCTTTAACTTGAGACTTATTTTCTTCTTTGACTGGAGACGGAGACTCGTTTTCTTCCTTTTCCAAAGCTCGCTCGACAACCGCCCAAAAGGTTTTCTGGGTGGCTGAGGTTAAGATTTCAACCCGATCTTCAGCTTTTAAACCAAAGTGCTCCACTGCTTCATTCAAAACCTTGAATGAACCTTCATCTGTGAGAACATTAAATTTGCCTTCCTTGAGAGCTAAAACCCCCGCTAATCTCTTTCTTTTCGTCCTTTGAATCTGCTTGAAAAGCGTCTCCCCTCCTTCTTTAATCATTTTGAGTTGATCCCCGGCCACAATCATCGATTTCGACACATAGTTAGGTGGAACTGGATATTTTTCACCGTTGGCTGCCACCATATTTTGACCATCAAAAAAGCCCGTTACTCCTGAAGTAACCGGCTGCGGCGCCGGATTCCCCTGGCTTGGATTCTTTTTCTCCCTGAAGTTTCCTTCTTTATGGGGCAAGGGTCTGCTGTTGGAAAAAGAGCGTGATCCGCCTCTTTCCGAATCTAACAGTAACCTTTTCGCAACGGAGATTGACGATTCGGCTGCCGAAAGCGCTTTTTCAATCAGTTCGATCTCATAAGTATTCATGAAAACTCCTTTCATCTTTCAAATTAAAAATGTAATATGCAAAAATCAAATTTGTTCGTCTTATGAGCGAAGAAATCTTCGACTTCGTCGAACATTTGGACTCATCATGGTACTTCTCCATTTCAGTCGAAGCATAATATTTATTGTTCGACCAATCCGCCGATTCGGCGGAGCGTGGAGAACTACCTAAATTTTGAATTTTTACTTTTGAGTTTTGACCTTTCTTTTAGCGATGATAAATTTCTTTTAACTTATCCTTTTTCTCTGAAAACGGCTCCGGGGTTGCCACGCTCACTTTTTGATCTTCCAAAGCCTGATCTATCTTACTGTCTTCGGTTTTCTCTAGAACTTCTCTGCTGCTTGCTGCTACTTCCGCAGCGCTCTCGCTTTCACCCTCTTTACTTTCTGGTACACCTTCCCCCTCTTCAGTTATTCTTTTTTCTGGTATTCCTAATTCCATGCCTTTTTTAAATTTTGTTTCTGACCAGCGTTTAACTCTTTCTTCAATCATCACTCTTTCTTTCGCAAACTTCTCGCGTGAAATACTTATCGCCTGCTCCTTAAGCAGATGTTTTTCGACGTCCAAAGAAAGGGTGACGGCAGAAAAGGGCGCAGAACTCATCCCGTCAATCATCAGTTTTATGTAGATATGAAATTTTCTCAGGTTGATCAAATCTGTCTCTTCAAATACCGGCATAAATTCACGCGCTAAAAAGCGGGCATCGTCTGGTCCGACATTGAAAACCACAATTGTGCCCACGTTCCCAAAAATCGCTTCTTTAACCGTATCCGGCAGCTGGGTTATGTATTGATGACCTAAAACTAGATTTAAACGATACTTGCGGGCTTCCGATAAAATCGCGGCGAAAGAGGAGGTGGCAAAATTTTGAAACTCATCGACATAAACATAAAAATCGCGGCGCTCCTCTTCGGAAACAACCACGCGCGCCATGGCGGCAAACTGCAAACGTGAAATAATCATGGCTCCCAAAATGGCCGAATTATCCTCTCCGATTTTGCCCTTAGAAAGATTGACCAGCAGAATTTTGCCGGAATCGATAATATCGTCAATTTTAATAGAGCTTTTGGCTTGTCCGACGATATTGCGAATGGTCGAGGCGGATAAAAACTGGCCAACTTTATTTTGAATAGGTGAGATCGCTTCCGTGTATAAACGCGGATTTTGACGCATGGTTGCAATTTCCTGTTCCCAAAAGTTTTTAACAACCGGATCTTTAACAAAACTGACGATATATTTCTGATAGTCGCCGTCAGTTAAAAGTCTGGTTAAACCCAGTAAAGTGGTATTTGGAACTTCCAGCAAGGTTAAGATACAATTGCGCAAAATATGCTCTAAGCGCGGCCCCCAGGAGATATCCTGCCAAAATTTCTTGAAAACGTCCATTAAACCCGAGGCATACAGGTTTTTTTGCGAAGGATTAAACATTTCTAACATATTTAAAGCCACCGGATTTTCTGCATCCGATGGGTCAAAAATTACTACGTCGCCCAGTCGTTCCTCGGGAATATAATCCAAAAGATCCTCAATCGCATCTCCATGAGGATCAACAAAGGCAGCTCCCTCACCATTACGAATATCTTTGATAAACATATTTTTCATGAGTGTTGATTTGCCTGTTCCGGTCTTACCCACAATATACATGTGATGGCGGCGATCATCTCTTTTAATGCCGAAAGGAAGATCGTTATCCCTAAAGACCGTTCTGCCAATCAAAACACTCCCCTCAGAGGGCAAATCCAATGGCGGCTCTCCCTTTTTGGCTGAAACCCAGGCGATGGTTGGTGTTTCCACCGATTGAGAAGGAAGATGAAAAATGGAAGCCAGCTCGGAAATATTCAAAATAAAAGATGATTCGACATCTTCGGGGAAAGAGCGTTTGATATAATGCTCCAAAAGTTCCTGAGGTGAAAGAACAACGGGCGAACGCTCAATGCTGTTCAAATTTGAGGTTGAGAATTGCTTTAAAGCAGCCACCGTGGATGACAGTTCTTTTTCGGCTAATTCTTGAGTTGCCGCAGAGGCTACGATTCTAATCCCAGCCTGGAATCCTAAACGGGTAAGTTTGTCCTCTATAGCTTTTAAGGATAATTCTTGCCCGGCGGAAATCCTCGGCGTTCCCAATGGTTTGGCAGCAGCGGCTTGAGAAGTGAGACTGGTGGTCGGATCGAAAATATTGGCTATAAACTGAAGAAAAAAGTCTCGCAGCTCACGACCCAAAAAATCAATAAGCCAGATATAGATCGGTTTGGGCGGTTCTTTTCCGCTTTTGATCATATCAATGTAATTATAACCTTTTTTTTGCCAGCCGTCCTCTAAAGGATACATTAAAAATTGCATCCAGATCTTGCCGTCTTCTTCGAAATTTTCCATAGCCGAGGTAATTGCTGCCAAGGGGTCAACCTCAAAGTCACGAAAGGTTTTGATGGGAAAAAATGATTCTTTGACAAATCCCATATCACAACCCACAAAAGCATACCCTTTTTGACCGGCAATCAGGGTGTAGTCTTCCACTGTTTTAATTTCAGCCGATGGATATTGAGCGTAGATTTGACTTTCAACAAAACCCTTAAAATACTCGGGCACAAAAGCATAAAATTTGATGCCTTCCACCCCGGAAGTAATTTCAAATGAAATGTGTTCGACAACCTCGGGAGTGTACTTGATAAGTCCATGTAATGAAGCAAACATTTGTTCAGCGGCCAAAGCGTCTTTCTCATTAAATTTCGGAACCTGTATCGAAAGACACACTCCGTTTTTGATTTCGTATCCCCGACTTGCTTTGCGGTTATGAAGGATTTGACGGACGGCCAGAATGAAGGACAGAAGCAAAATACCGCACCCAATCCAGATTAATTCTTGCCGGTAAAATACAACAAAGCCTTCTAGATTAAAAATATCCATCTTTTACCTCTTTCTCTCCTTGCCCCCCTGTTAATACATGGGTATATTTTACCACAAATTTAATCCTTATGGGATAAAGT
>PFXB01000021.1:3136-4182 GCA_002791435.1 candidate division WWE3 bacterium CG_4_9_14_3_um_filter_43_9 | reverse complement strand
TCCGACAGCACGGGAGAATACACGGTGGCGGTGTCTTTATTCGGCAATTTTGGCGACGATACAATCAAAAAAACGCGCCTAGTGCTGGTGGGCGACAGTGAATTTTTGGTGGATCAGTTTACTGCCGCGGGGTCAGGCAATGCCGCTTTTAGCCTTAATGCCACCGATTGGTTGGCTCAAGACGAAGCTTTGAGCACGATTCGAAGCAAAGTGGGAGGAACCTCGTCCTTATCCTTTGAAAAAGACTGGCAGAAGCAAGCGCTAAGAATCGGAAATTTGGCATTGGTTGTCCTTTTGGTTGCCGGCTTCGGGATGTGCCGGTTGCTTAAAAGGCGGCGTCTGCAGAAGAAAACTTATCCTGCGCTTCATTCCACGTCGGCATAAAGGTAAAAAAATTATG
Source organism: candidate division WWE3 bacterium CG_4_9_14_3_um_filter_43_9 (assembly GCA_002791435.1). GTDB lineage: Bacteria > Patescibacteriota > CPR3 > CPR3. Next base: position 3,782 of record PFXB01000021.1, on the reverse strand, counting down.
AAAGATAACAAAAGCATCTATCTTCTGGCCGGATTTTTGATTGTTTTGATAACAGCCAGCGTCGGGGTGTGGTATATTTCGCAGCCGGCGTATCAGGCACAGAAAAAACAGAGTAGTTCCCCCTTTGCTTTCAGTTCAATACAGAAAGACGCGCTTGATAAAGTTACCATCAAACATGGGGAAAGTGAGGCAAGCCTGCGAAAAACGGATCAAGGTTGGATAATCGGTGGCGTGCCGGCAGCTACGGACATCACCATTTTTCTGGATAATCTGTCAAAAATCCAGGTCGGCAATATCGTTTCGCAAAGTGAGATATCTTTCCAAATGTTGGGAGTTGATGAGAGTCAAGGTTTCATTCTCTCTTTATTGAGCGGGGGAGAGGAAAAATTTAAAATTATCACCGGTAGTCAGGCAACCACGAGTCAGTCATTCTACGCCCGCAACGCCGACAGTAACACAGTCTATCTTTTATATGGAGATATTTGGCGTTTTGTAAGTCGTACCGAAGAAGACTGGAGAGGAAAGCAGATAGTTGCGGTAACCGAAGACCAGATCGAAAAGCTCGACCTTGTTGAGGGAGCGGAAAATTTTTCCCTCATCCGCGACGGTGATTCCTGGAAGGTGCAGCAGGGAGGCACTTCTTACC
>PFXB01000021.1:0-3119 GCA_002791435.1 candidate division WWE3 bacterium CG_4_9_14_3_um_filter_43_9 | reverse complement strand
GCACAAAACATCTTTCACGATTTGAGCGACTTGACGGCGCTGGCTGTCTTGACAGGAGAAAATGGGCCGGCGGTTGAAAATCCGCAAGCTACGCTGACGATTACGCTTAAAAATCAAAATCAGACCATCCTCTTGTCTGAGTACCAAAAAGACAACAACTATTACCTGCAAAGAAGCGATCAAAAAGTGTGGTATCAGGTTTCAGAGAGCGTGGCCAACGAAATTTTTCCTTCTTCAGCTGAACTTAGAAAATGAGAAAATTAGTTAAAATCTGGTATACTAGACAAAATTGAAGTTACTTTAGGGAGGTATCATGGAAATTGGAAATCAAAGAGATCCAGAAATCATGGAGGATGATAGTTTGGATTATGAAACTTTAAAGGTGGGGCTTTTTTCTTTAGATGATACGGCAAATCATTGCCGGCCAATACCAGAATTTACCAAAAAGGATATCCGGCGGCTTGTGGGAGCAAGGCTGAAGCATTTCGAAAATGCACAGGAGAAACAGAGACGGGAGGAACAAAGACAGGATGAAAACTATATTCCAGATGTCCATCCGGAATTTGGATTGCCGATATTGGAGTGTCAGCGCGCGCTTGAAGTCTTAAATGGGCAAAGAGGAAGAGATGACAGTTTGATGCAGGTAACCTATGCTATTTCCGATGAAGTTTTGAGCGAAGCAGTAGCAAAAGTAGAGCAAAGAAGAAGATCAAGAATTGGTCAGAATGAGGCAAGATACGAAGCTGAAAAAAGAATGCAGAGATACCAGGAAACCGCTGATTCATTGGTCGATTTTGTAACTCAAAATGTGGGTGAATGGAAAAATCAGGAAATGCAGGTAAGTTCAGAAGCCCCCTTGTGGGTTGAGGAAGTTTTAAAAAAGCACCGACTTTATAAAGCCACGGGAACAGTGACCACAGATGGGGAGGATGTTTATTTCAATGGACAGCTGGTAGGCAATCGCGGTGAAGTAGAATAAATCAATTTTCTAGAGATTAAAGCTAAGAGATAAAGGTACATATTCAGACCCCGACTTTAAATTCTACCACGTCCCCGTCTTTCATCTCATAATCCCGCCCAACGGTTTGCACCCTTCCTTGTTCTCTGGCGTTTATCCAACCACCAGCTTTCACAAATATTTCATACGGAACAACGTCGGCGCGGATAAAATGGGTTTCAAAATCGCTGTGGATAACACCTGCGGCTTGGGGAGCCAACGTTCCTTTGGTAACGGTCCAGGCTCTCACTTCTTTGACCCCGGCAGTCAGGTACGAGATTAAGTTTAAAGTTGCATAAGCTTTTTTGATGAGTCGGTTTAAGCCGGTTTCCTGCAAATGATATTGGGCGAGATATTCGACCTGTTCTTCTGGCGACAAAGAGACGATTTCATTTTCCATTTTGGCGCAGAAGGAAAGATACGGTGCGTTTCCAGAAACCGACTCCGAGATTTCATTGATCCTCTTTTCGGTTTCCGGGAAGTGTTCCAGCTGTTGCTCGGAAATATTAAAAACATTGATGACGGGTTTTAAGGTTAAAAGATTTAGTTGGGCGATGGCCGCTTTTTGTTCGGGTGAGAAAGTTAAACTATGGGCGGCAAGTCCTTTGGCGAGATGGTTTTTGAGAAGCTGGACGGTGTCGTAGAAAGACTGCTCTTCTTTGGTCACCTTTCCCTTGAGCTCCTTTTGTTTTTCTAAAGTGGCCAAGTCCGCCAACATGAGTTCTGTTTCGATGATTTGGATGTCATCCTTGGGATTGATTTTCTGGGTAACGTGGGCCACATTTTCATCTTCGAAAAGGCGGATGACATGAATTATGAGTGCCACCTCCCTGATATGAGCCAAAAACTTGTTGCCCAGCCCTTCCCCCTGGGAGGCGCCTTTTACCAGCCCGGCAATATCGTAAAATTCGACGACTGCCGGGACGATTTTTTCGGTTCCGGCGATTGCGGCAAGAACCGGCAACCGTTCATCGGGAACTTCAATAATGCCGACATTGGGTTCGATGGTGCAAAAAGGGTAGCTGGCCACGTCCGCCGCTTGTTTTTTTAAAAGGGCATTAAAGAGAGTTGATTTTCCGACGTTGGGTAAGCCTACAATTCCGACAGAAAGGTTCATGATGGTTTTCTTTTAGGGTGTTTATACCATAAAAGTCTAAGGGGGTTCAACTAATATCATATCGTCTTGAAATCAAGTGCTGTCGGTTTTTTTATCAAATGGATATAAACAGTTTTTTTGCCTTTTGGGCATAAGATACATTATAATAATTAATTGAGGACTAAAAACATGAGAGGCATAATAACCGTCTTTTTATCATTGGTTATGTTCACTGTTTTGATTATCGCCTTGGTCTTAGGCTATCTTGGTTTTATTCCCGGCCTTTCCAGTTTTTTCAAAGCTGATAAACCTCAAGACCTGGGGATCACTTATACTGATGCTGATTGGCAAAGTGCCCTACAGAAAACGGAAGTTCAGCTTACTGATCTTCCATCCGATACTCCACCTCAAGAAAGCATCCAGTTTAAGGGGCAAAAAGATGTCAAGGCCAACTTCACGGATGAGGAATTGACAGCTCTGGCGAATAACTCTCATTGGACATATTATCCTTTTTCTAATGTGCAGATAAAAATAGATAAGAACGGGATTGCAGAAATCTCGGGGATTATTTTCTGCGAGCTGGTTTCTAATTATGCACAGGCTTTAAATTATTCAGAGGGCGACTTAATGAGATTTTTAGCTCAGTTTCAACTTATCAAGGCGCATCCTCCGTTTTATCTTAAGGGGACGGGAACAGTGATTAATGGCAGGCTTAACTTTGAAATTGAAAAGATAAAAGTTGGGAAATTTTCATTTCCGTCCAATCTGAAGGCCCAAAGTAAAAAAGAGTTAGTCGGTTTTAGCGAATTCCTCTTTCAAAATATTTCTGGCTTTTCGGTCGATTTTGCAAGACTAAATGGTAGCCAGTTAAAATTTCAAGGAACCTTGCCCGAGGAAGAGGCAAGGGCAGTTGAATAATTTTTTTTAAAACATTTAAAAAGGAGGATGCGTCTTATGAAAAAACAGTTGAATGCAGAGGGTTTTACCATTATTGAAATTCTAGTGGTGGTGGTCATAATCGGGATT
>PFXB01000113.1:3561-4177 GCA_002791435.1 candidate division WWE3 bacterium CG_4_9_14_3_um_filter_43_9 | reverse complement strand
ATACCTTTTCTATATTTATAATAAGATTAGGCTTAGGGAGTTTTTATCCTGAAAAGCCTGTCAAATCATGATTTTTTCAGTACGGATAATATTTCATCTACAGTATTCATAATACCCGGACAGTTGTCTTCGAAGCATGGATGGTTGACACGATTTAATCAAAACAATCAGTGTTTTTGAAGTCCTATTTTTTAGCAACCCTTTTTTTGGCTGCCCTTTTTGGTTTTGGGGTTTTGGTCTCTACGCGTGCCTCTTTTATAGGAGAAACAGATGTTAAGGCTTTTAAAATCTGGTCAAGCTTGACGTGTAATTTATCAAACTGTTCCTTAAATTGTTCGGTATTTTTGTTGTCCGAACCGCCACTTTTCTTAAAACACTCTTGGCAATAAACCGGTTTTCCACTTGTCGGTTGGAAGGGAACCTCACATTTGTTACCGCAACTGTCGCAAACAACACTATACATTTTTGTATCGGAGTAATTACTCCTTCTTGAATTTCTGTCATTGTGCCGCATGGGTTGCCCGGATCCTTTTTTTTCAAAACAGTTGTTGCAAAAAACAGGTCTGTCCCCGGTTGGTTGAAAAGGAACCTCGCATTCGTTGCCGCATGCACTGCA
>PFXB01000113.1:0-3466 GCA_002791435.1 candidate division WWE3 bacterium CG_4_9_14_3_um_filter_43_9 | reverse complement strand
TTCTCATAATTTTTTCCTTTATTTAATACTAAAATAATATGTTAGTGTTAGATAACGATACGTTGTACAGAGATGTTCTCTGTCTCTTTTAAGTATTGAGCCGGTGTTTTGTAGTTTAAGGATTTTAACCGTTTCTCAAAGTTATATCGGTTGACAAAGTCAATCAGTTTTCCATTCATCTCGAATATACCGGAAAATAGAAATCTTCGCAAGACCTGGTTTTTGAGAGTACGGTTGAATCTCTCCACCATCCCATTAGTCCAGGGATGCTTAAACTTAATGGTGCGGTGTTGAATTTTGCTCTCCTGACAGATTTTATCAAAGGGATGAACCTTCCTGGTTTTCTTGCCTTTAGGCAGGGCTTTGTAGGAGAATTCAAACCCGTTATCGGTCAGGATGTAGTTGATGCGGTAGGGGTAGAAGCTGATGACTGCCTTGAGAAATCTGGCTCCAGTTTCTTTATTCTTCTGTCTTCCGATCATGACAAACGCCACCTTGGCGACTCGGTCGATCGCCGTGTAGATGTACCGGCGCTCTCCATTGATCTTGGGGGCGTAAAGCAGATCAATATGGAGATAGCCGATGCCGTAGTTTCTAAACTTCCTGATCTTCCGTTCGGCGCCGATCAACTCTTCCGGCAGACGGGACAGGCCGTATCGCGCCAAGACCCGATAAATCTTCATCGGATAGAGATTGGGGATGTCTCCTTCCAGGGTGAAGAAGATGTCCTCGACGGTTTTCTTAAACTGTTTCCGCTCAAACAAGATTCTGTCAATCTGCTCGGCGGTAAGATCGGTTCTCAACTGGTGGGGGCGAGAGGAGTGATCTTCCAGGGCATCCCGGCTCTGCCACTTCTTGACCGTAGCCCAAGAGAGATTAAACTGACGAGCCAACACCGCAACCGGTTGGGAGCTTGATTGAATCTCCTGTCGTATGAGATAATTGGTCTTGGCGTTCTGGTGTAACTTTTGTAACATGGTTGTTAAGAAATTATACTCCTAACAACGTATCGTAGTCAAACATTGCGAAACTACCGCCGGGTGGACGTCATTGTTGAGGATGGTGAGAAAAATTTGGTTGCGGCCGGGGAGGCCGCCGCAGAATTAGGTTTTACTCCCCGTTTATACCAAGCCATGCCTTTGTTAGGCTAGAGGTTTAAACAGTCTTACACCTCGGAGGTGTATTTAAAGAGTTGCAAAAGACGCACATTTACGGCACACCAACCGTGTTCATAAATAATACAGCTCTCATTGGATTAAAACCATATCGGGTATACGAAAGAACCTTGAAAGGATGGAAATTTGGTAGCTATTTTCCTCCGATCTCCCTTGACTTAGACGACCTGTCAGTATATGATATTTACATATATGTGTAAGACTTGTGGTTGTTCTTTTCGATCCAGAGAGTTTGGTAATATTGAACGGTTTGTTGAACCCTGTGTCCTTCTTCTCCTTTCAAAAGGCGCGTCACATGGTTACGGTTTAATGGAAGATTTGGAAAAACACTGTGGAGAAAAGGTAGACATTGGCAACTTATACAGGACTTTGAGGAGGATGGAGATGAGGGGTTGGGTGACTTCTTCCTGGGATAAAAATGAAGCTGGACCTGACAGGAGAATATATAGCATTGCCCAAGGCGGAAAAGAATTTTTAGAGATAGCGGTTTCTTCTCTTGTTCAGACCGACAAACTCATTCACCGCTTTTTAGAAGGTTATCAAAAGAATTTCCAAAGTAACAAAAGCTTATGAAACTCGCTATTATTCTTTCGACAAAACATGCAGAAACAAATTGGAACGCGCTTCGTCTTGCCAACCTGGCATTAAGTAAGGGCGACACAGTTGCTGTATTTCTTACAGGAGAAGGCGTGGAGTACGAACAGATGAGTTCTTCTAAATTTAACATCAAAGAACAGGTCGGAAAGTTTCTCCAGTCAGATAACGCTAAAATTGTTGCCTGCGGAACTTGCATGGCAATTCGCAAGCAGGGAAGTAGCGAGGAGTGTCCCGAGGGCGGTATTGAAGATTTATACAGCCTGGTTGCCGACAGCGACAAGGTTATTACATTTTGAAAGAGGGTATCTTATGGATTTTGACTACACAATTACAACAGAAAAGACTTTATCGGTCTTTGCTTGCTTTGTAAGATAAATGTTTACCAGAAAGACGGACAGACTTTTATTTCAGGAATGAGACCAATGACCCCCCCAGTTTTTTCAAACGCAAACCTTGGTAACTTACCCTCTGAAGTTGATGAAATTATTAGAGAAATTATTGATAGAAGTAAAATATGAAACTATTAATGTTTCATGCCAAAGAATTTTGGTATAAACCGTACAGTTCTGCTTCTACAACAGAAAAGACGAACTTTGAAAATTGCCTTGTTATATTTATCCATGCGGAAGAAGCTGACAAAGGTAAAAGTGATGTGGTTGACAAAGCTGTCGGAAATATTAAATGGCTGGCAAATAAAAATAAAACGACCGTTGTAGTCTTGCATTCTTTTGCTCATCTTTCGACCAGCAAATCTGATCCCGACACTGCGAATGACATTATTCATAAAATAAATGTAAAACTGGAAAAGAGTTTGTCTACCCATATCGTGCCTTTTGGTCAATTCTACGAGTTTTCGGTTCATGTGCTTGGTCAATCTCTGGCAAAAGTGTTTAAAGATTTATAGCGTTTATAACCGTATGAAAAAACTATTCTTTATCGCTATCTTTTTGTTTACCTTTGTGCTGACTCCCTCTACGACACTGGCTCAGTCGATAACGGGCACTCAATCGCCGGTTTCCTCTGACAATCATACTGCTTCCGAAGAACAAGAAGGTAAAGAAATTTGGGATAAGTTACAAGCAAAACAACTGGAGTGCAAAGACCTTACTAATGACAACTATGCGGTGCTGGGTGAGTATTTTATGGGTCAATCAATCGGCGATACCCAAAGACATGCTGCTATGAACCAGATGATGAGCAGGATGATGGGCGAAGAAGGAGAGGAACAAATGCACATTACGATGGGCAAGCGCTTGAGCGGCTGTGACACTTCTGCTCAAGTTCCTCAGAGTGGCTGGGGCTTTATGCCAATGATGTGGATGATGGGAGGAGGTGGTAATTCTATGATGGGATATGGCGGTTGGGGTAATATGATGGGCTGGGGATTTGGAATCTTAGGATGGCTCTTTATGATCATATTCGGGGTTCTTATAATTCTTGGCGTGGTTGCCCTTATTCGCTATCTGGGTAGTTCAGGGAAAAGTGGTGATAAGGAAAAAACTCCCTTGGAAATTCTCAAAGAGCGCTACGCTAAGGGTGAAATCAACAAAAAGGAGTTTGAAGAAGAGAAGAAAGAGTTAGCCTGAGGATTAGATTACGGCTAAGAGTTGCTGAATTTGTTCCAGGGTAAACTCTGGGTATTCTAGTTCTGTTGCCCAGTCAACTCGTCGATAATCATACCATCGTTCGAGCCA
>PFXB01000042.1 GCA_002791435.1 candidate division WWE3 bacterium CG_4_9_14_3_um_filter_43_9 | reverse complement strand
CCGTACCCAATCCACAGCCGACATCCAAAACTGCACAGGGAGAAATCTCATATTCGGCCAAAAAATCAAGCAAACGAAAATGGGGAAAGTTTCTATTCCAAGGAATGTTGGCAGATGTGTGGGTTTGATAGACTTTCTCAAAAGCATTGATCATCAAGCTTATTATACACTATATAAGGCGCCAGAGAAAAGATCCCCCGCATTAGATGATTGGGATTGATTAAACCATAGAGTCACTGATGATTTTATCTAATAATTCACTGGCTGTAAGATCTGCTTCAGCGGCTTGATGAAAAACACAGGTGGAAGGGGTCATTCCTGGTGGTGTGTTTGGCTCAAGAATATAAAAAACTCCCTCGCTTACGCTCGCGCCCGCCTGCCGGCGAGGCAGGGTTTTTTGATTCGCCTGCGTAGCGTTGCTTCGCATGGGTTGTAATCGCTGCATTCGCACGCCTTTAGTCTCGTTTTTCGTTCTCTTGAAATAAAACCGGCCGTCTTTGAAGATGCCATCAATGCGTGTCATAGATTTCAAACCCAAGGCTTTATAAACCTTGATGCAATCCGACTTTATTCTCTCAATCGCCGCTGGTGGTAAATTGGGAGGAGTAATCATGGTGGCATCACCCGGCAGAAATTTTTCTTCAACGGTCAGATAATCTTTCTTAGAAGGAGTCTCTGTCGGAGTGAAAGCAACTGGAAGGGCATTACCCAAAACCGTCACTGTAATCTCTTGTCCTTCAATGAATTCCTCCACCAAAATCAGGTTATCATAGCAAAAAGCCTTCTCAAAAGCTTCTGCAAACTGACTTTTGTGGTTGATTTTAGTCAAACCTATAGAACAGCCTTCTCGTGAAGGCTTAACAATACAGGGATAGCCTATTTCTTTTTCGATCTGTTGCAGTGTGTTTTCATTCCAGTTTTTTTCGACACCGATATATTTGGGCACTTGCAACCCCGCTGCTTTGAGAATTTTCTTTTGAAAATATTTATCCATTCCGACTGACCCGCCCAAAACACCTCCGGAATTGTTGGGAATATCCAAAAGATGAAAAAGCCCCGGAAAGCAATCTTCACCAAATTTACCATGCAGCGCCAAAAAAGCAAAATCCAGCTTTTCTTTCAGCTCTTCATAATAGATGCGTTTTCCTAAAGCAGACAGACTCCCCTCAATATCAGCGCAAGTATTCATCCATAACAAACCTTCGTCGACTTCCCAGAGGTGATTGTTGTGATCCACAAAAATGGGAATTACAACATACTTTTTTCTATTTAAGGAATTATAGACATGCCTGCCGGATTCCAAAGAAATTTCCTTTTCGCTGGAAGCCCCGCCTAAAAGTATGCCTATTGTAAATCTTCTTTTTAACCCTTCGTCAGACATCTTTTGTTTTCCCTTCATTCAAAAAATGTACTTCTCCATGCCCCCGCCTTTGGCGGGATTGGTCGAAGCATAATAATCTTCTTGTTCGATCCACCGAGTCAGCGAAGAGAACTATCTACCGGGTCTTATCGTTCGAGCGCAGTCGAAAACTACCTTAATTTTAACTTTTAACTTTTCTTGAGCCAGTTGCCAGTAGCCAGATGCTAGTTGCTATTTGTCTTTCAGTTTTGAGTTACTTTTGACCTTTGACTTTTTACCCTTCGATCCGCCAGCTGGCGGAGAGAACTACCTAAATTTTGAATTTTGACTTTTTACTTTTTAATTTTAATTAAAGTATCCGCATCTTCCCTTGATGCGCTTCCTGCGCCATTTCGATGATTCTGGTGACTAACATCTTAGGATTTAGGGTTACCCGCACTTTCCCGCCGGCCTGGCTTTTAAGCTCCACTTTTTGTTTGGCTGCCTGCTGAAAAACATATGAGGAAGGAACCATAATGGTCCCGGTATGCGGCTCACCGATGTAGACTTTTTCTCCCACCACATAGCCATCGATCCGACCATAACCGACAATCCCCATCAAGTTCGCGATTTCAACCGCTTGTCTCTGGACTGCCCTGACCACTGCATCAGATACTCTTATGGGCGTATAATAACGGGCTTTACCCGGCATGTATTTGGATTCATAGGTGTGAAAGTCGCCGGAAAATTCAACCTCGGTAGGTAACATGGCTTGGGGGTTTTCATTTCCCCAGACCACACACATAAATTCCTTGCCTTGGATGTATTCTTCGATGAGAACTTCCGGATCCCAAAAAAAAGCATTTTCTATGGCCTTCAAAAGTTCCTCTCCCTTTTTGGGTACTGCTACTCCCACCGACGAACCCTCGCAAACCGGTTTGACTACACAGGGAAAACCGATCTCTTTTTCCACCCGACTTTCGATCTCTTCTTTTCCTTTTTCCCACTCGTTTTTCCCAACCGCGATATCTTTAGGAACCAAAAAACCACTGTCGGCCAAGATCCTTTTGTGCATCTTCTTATTCATACACACCGCCGAGGCCAAAACATCAGAACCGGTATAGACAACACCTATCAATTCTAAAATTCCTTGGATACTTCCATCTTCACCATATTTGCCCAGCAAGGCTATGAAAATCAGATCGACCATTCCGGGCAAGTCCTCAAAACGAATCTCTTTTCCTTCCTGCTGTAACTTGGCTTCTATGTCGTCGGTTTTATTTAAAATAACTAGTTTTTCCGGAATTTCCCAAAGCATTCCTTCTTTGTCCATAAAAAGAGCCATACCCTCAAAGCGTGAAAGGTCTAAGAGATGAAAAACGTAACGTCCAGTGGCTAGCGATACTTCTTTTTCAGAAGATCTTCCGCCGAAAATTACTCCGATTCTCACTTTCCGATTTGAAAATTTTTCGGTTTGCATAATTTGAATTACTCAAAATATAAATTGTTCTTCTGTCGCAATTAACAAAATCTGAGGCAACGGAAGATCCGGATTGTCTAAAACTATTTTACGTATTGCTTTTTGTGAAATTCTAATAGCTGAATAGGAAGACAAAAGGTAATACTCGTTGACTAAGGATTGAATAACATAAACCGGATTATCGGAAATTGACAGAACTTGAAAATTCGAGTTGATAACGCATCCGGGAACTTTAGCTGCTTTTTTTAAAGCCAAGTCTTTACCGATAACTTCGGCCTGAGCTTTTACGATGGCGGCAATCACTTCTTTATAAAGCTCAAACTGGGAATTGTTTATTTTTTGTTCTATCGGTTTTTGTTTTGTATTTCCTCTCATGTTGTTTTGCGGTTTTTTAGGGCCAACCTTAAGGCTCCCCAGGCCGGCTCTTTTTTAAGTACAATAAAATGGGCAAAAGGTGCAGCGTTTTTAAGACTATTCGTAATCTGGTTGATAAAATCTTCACCCAATTTAAACATCCCACCGGAAAGGATAAAATCAAACTCTTTACCTGCCAAACCTAGTCTTTTTATCACCGTCTTTCCCATTAAAACAAGACTTTCGGCTGATTCAGAAACTATTTTATTAGCTACCTTGTCTTTTTGGCTGAAAGCTACATCTACAGACAGTGCCAGACTGGCTAATCGCTTCTTTTCAAAAGGTGGTTGATAAACCCAGTCAACCAGCTCTAAAATATCCTTCTTGCCAAGGTTTTTAAGAATAATCGGGGTGAGAAGTGTTGCCTCGCCCCGGCCGTCATATTCCCATAAAACCGCTTTTAGGGCTTTAACTCCTAAGTCAAAGGCGCTTCCTTCATCCGAAAGCAACCAGTCCATCCCGCCACAACTGGACTCCTCTCCCTGCGGATTTCTGCCATAACAGTTGGAACCTGTTCCGGCAACTATTACTATTCCGTAATCTTTATCCGTTCCCGCGGCTAAAGCGATGTGAGTGTCATTACAGATTAAAAGCTTTGTCTTTTTTATAAATAGGGCCACCTTACTTTTCTGAATTATTTTTTTGTATGTCTCAAAATCGCGCCTGGTATCACACCCCGCCATACCAAAACAAACATCTGAAAATCGAGTGATATGTTGTTCCACTTTTTGTAAGGCTTTATCCACCGCTTGTTCAAGCTCTCTGCGTGATTTCTCAATCCCAACCGATTTATAACTTGAACCATCCGTTTCTCCTCTACCTACTAATCTCCCTTGCTCATCAGCAATTAAAGCCACTGTCCTTGTTCCTCCGCCATCGACTCCGAGCAAAAAATTGGTTGTCACTTTAGTTACCTTTCTTGAGGGCTCTTTTAAATTGAGCGCGTATTTCTGCATGAGGAGTATAAGGGTGAGATTTCATTTCTAAGACTTGTTTGGCAAAACACATCTGGTTTTCCGGAATATCTTTTAATAAAACCACACCTGGCCCTACTATAGAATTTTTCCCAATTTTAACCCCCGGCATAATTGACGAATTAACGCCCAATCTTGCCCCCTTACCGATAATTACCCCTAATTTATTCCTTTGTGTATCAACTTTTTTTTCTTTTACTTGAGCAAAAATATTGGCCTCATCTAGTCGTAAATTGGCCGTTACCGCTCCTGAGCCCAAACTTACATCTTTTTCTAAAACTGAATCCCCGATGTAGTTAGAATGAAGCCAACAATCATCACCTAGGTAGCTGCGAGTAATTTCAGTTGAAAATCCGACTACACAATTCCTGCCGATCATCGACTCGCGAATTAGACAATTATTACCGATTATTGAATTCGCCCCGATAAAACTTGGGCCGACAATTTTTGTCCCACCCAAAATTTTTACACCTTTTTCGATAATCACCTTGCCTTCGATGCTTGCATTTTCAGCAATTCTAACATCTTTTGAAACTTTAAATGAAATCTGCGAAAGTAAATAATCGGCAACGTCCAGCACCTGCCAGGGGTATTTCAATATTTTCCATTCATCTCGATACGAGACTAAACGGAAAACCTTTTTTTGACAGAGCTTTCCCAACGCTCTTTCATAAAGATCGTCTGTTTTGATGCTTTTATTATTCTCAACCTCCAATTCATGGATAAAATCAACCGGATTGACAAAAAGATGGGCAACCAGATTCGCCCAATGAGAAGGCATCTTGGCTGATGGCGGCTTTTCGATAATTCCCTGAATCACTCCCTCATTCTCAATAAAATAGCCTAAAGGCTGATAGCTTGAAACCCGATAACCGGCAAGATATCCATCCGCTTTCTCTCTTTGATAATGTTTTAAAATCTTGCGATGGAGATCAGGGTGGTAAACATCATCGCAGTTTAAAATATAAAGCGGTCTGCCCGGCTTTGCCAAAATCTTTTGTTTGGCCGATAAAACCGCCCCACCCATTCCTTTGAGGTTATTGTTTTGTAAAACATACTCCAACTTGGGAACATCATAAAAGTGTTCTTTTAACCACCAATCGATATTTTTGTTGGCCACTACAATAAAATCTCTAAAACCTATTTGTCTTAAAGTTTTCAGCTGAAACTCCAGCAAAGTCTGTCCCAAAAAAGAAAACAAGTTTTTATCACCAAGCGGCCAGAACCTTTCGGATTGACCTCCTGCTAAAATAATAACCGCCGGATATTTTTCCACTTGCTTCCTCCCTTTTTTGAACTCAATTCTTCAGAAAATTCATAATAGCTTTAGCCAACTTTTTAGAGTCATGGCGCAAAAGACTTCTTTTCAAGGAATCACTCACTGATTTTCTATAAACTTTTTTGGCTAGAAAATTACCTCGGAGTACGCGTCGATCAATCCCCAAATCATCTTCTACCGGATATTCATCTAATTTTTTATATTGTTTAATAATCTCGTCCGGTATTTTTTCATGGTTAATCAAAATATAATCCACCCTAACATCCAGATAATTTTCTATAGCCGCAACGTGATCCGAAGCCTTAAAATTATGGGTCTGGCTTTTAAGAGTCATCAAATTTACGATGTAAAGAATTTTAGCTTTTGATCTTTGAATAGCTGCGGTAGTCCCCTGAATAATTATATTCGCAATGGTCGAATTAAATAGATCTCCAGGACCTAATATAATTAAATCGGCCCCCAAGATTACCCTTTGAGCGGCAGGATTAATTTTAGCTTTAGGAATTGTAAATAATCGGAGAATCCGATCATTCAAAAGCTTATTTAACTCAATTTTGTGTTCGGAGATAATCATCTTCCCGGATTTATATTCTGCCCCTAATTTAACTGAGCTTAAAGAAATAGGCAAAATTTCTCCTCTGAGGGCAAAAATTTCATCGACAACTTCCAGAGCTTTCGATTCTGAACCGGTCAAATCTTCCAAGGCTGTTAAAATAAGATTCCCCAGATTATGCCCTCTCAAGCCTCTGCCCTTGCCGAATCGATAAAGCATCAACTGTTTAAGCCAAGCCTCATCTTCGGATAAAGCTACAATGCATTGCCGCATATCTCCAACCGGCAAAAAACCAAACTCGTCGCGCAACCTTCCAGTCGATCCGCCGTCATCGGTGACGGTTACGATAACGCTTAAATCAAGAGGATAATCCCGCAACCCCGACAAAATCACAAACGACCCCATTCCTCCGCCTATAACCACCACTTTTTTCTTGGATCTGGTTTGCATCCTTTAACCTTTCTCTACCATTTTAATGTTAGCGCCGATGCCTTGTAATCTTTCCACAAATTTCTCGTAGCCTCTTCGGATATGCGCAACCCCGCTGATTTCACTTATACCGCGGGCAGCTAAAGCTGCTAAAGCAACAGTTGCTCCTGCTCGTAAATCTAGCATTTCAAGCTTGGTTCCAAAAAGTGGAGCGGGACCAAAGATTTTGATAGCGTGAAAACTCCCTTTTTCTTCGTCTTCAAGATTAAAATTATATTCTTGTGGGTCGAAATGATGAGGATTATAGAATTCGATTTTGGCGCCCATCTTTTGTAATTGCCTAACATAACCAAAACGCTTGTCCATAACCGTCTCATGAACTGTAGACTCTCCATTAACTTGGGACAAAAGAACGGTAAATGGCGGATGCCAATCGGTCATAAATCCTGGATGGGGGCGGGTTTCGATCTCAATCGGATTTAAGTTTTCACCGTTTTTTCGCCACACATGAATGCCGTTTGGATTGGCCTGATATGCAACACCCACTTTTTCTATTTTATTGAGAAAAGCTACTAAATCTTTAGCTTGCGCGCCTTGAAGAAAAATTTTTCCTCCGGTTACAGCCACCGCAATGGCAAAAGTTGCGGCCTCGTTTCTGTCCGGCATGACGGTGTGTTCGGTGCCGAAAAGTTCGTTTACTCCTTCAATTGCGATTTGTCGATTTCCTTCTCTCTTAATCTTGGCTCCCATTTTATTTAAAAAATCGATAAGATCGTCAATCTCCGGCTCTTCGGCTGCGTTTTTAATCAAAGTTGTTCCAGATGTTAAAACGGATCCAAGAATCAAATTTTCAGTCCCGGTATGAGTATTTTTGCTAAAAGTGAATTCCCCGGCTTTCATCTGGCTACCATTAATATGATAATAACCTTCGACAAATAAAACTTTGGCGCCCAGATTTTCAAATCCCTCTATATGACGATTAACCGGTCTGGCTCCGATTTTACATCCCCCGGGGTTGGCAATAATCGCTTTTCTAAATCTGGCCAAAAGCGGCCCTAGAATCACAAAACTGGCGCGCATTTGAGAAACAATCTCTTCCGGAATTTTATAGGAAGTAATTTTCTCGGCTTGAATTTTTAAAATATGTTCATCCAACCATTCTATCCTGGCTCCTAAAATTTCAATGGCCTTGACCATCAGCTCTATATCTGATAACCGGGGCACATTTTTTAAAATCACCGGTTCTTTGGTGAGAAGCGCAGCTGCTATTAATTTTAAGGCGGTGTTTTTGGCTCCGGAGATCTGAATCGTGCCCTGCAGGGAACTTCCGCCTTCGATGATAATTTTTTCTTCCATATATTTAGCCTCCAGTGGCTTGGACAACTAAAACGTTTCTGATTAACTTGAAGTTCAAAATTTACAAAAATTACCCTCTCCGACAAAATTTATTTCAGGCTCAAGCCGTACCTTAAATTTCCTAAAGACTTCTTTTTGACAGATACTTATCAATTCTAGCACATCGTCCGCTTTGGCTCCACCCAAGTTCACAATGAAATTGGCGTGTTTTTCTGAGACCTGCGCCTGGCCGATCTTTTTGCCCTTGAGGCCCGCTTCTTCAATTATTTTACCCGCCGGCATAAGGGAGGGATTGCGAAAAACTGAGCCGGCTGAAGGATGTTTGAGCGGATGTTTTGTGCATCTCAATTTTAAAATTTCGCGGGTTCTTTTTTCAATGATCTCCCTTTTACCGGCAGACAACTTGAAGGTGGCCGAAAGCAGGTATATCTTGCGTTCCTTCAAAAGACTTTGCTCATAGCCAAAATGAAAATCTTTCCGAGCAAGCTTCAAAACATTTCCCCGCTCGTCTATGATTTCACCGCTTTCGACATAATCCCCGATCAGGAAATTGAGAAAATGGGTATTTATCCACAATGCTCCTCCGACACTTCCGGGAATTCCGCTAAAATTTTCAAGTCCGCTTAATTTTTTCTCCGCACAAAATCTGATGAGGCTTGAAAGCATCGCTCCGGAATCGGCCTCAACGAAGTTTTTATCTTTGTGTTCAATCGTTGCTGTCTTATTGCAAACCACTACTCCTTTGATCCCCCAATCAGAAACCAGAATGTTGGATCCACCGCCAAAGACAAAAAGCGGAATGTTCTGCATCTGGCAAATTTGGATAAGTTTGATTAAGTCTTTCTTGGTTTTGACGATCGCAAAATATTCGGCCGGTCCTCCTATTTTAAAGGTGGTATATTTGGCCATTGGTTCGTTGCGCAGAAACGAATGTAAAGCCAACAACTTCTCGTTCATATCTTAATCCTTTTTACGCTATCTGCAATTTGATAGATATCTCCTGCTCCGACGATCAAAACTAAATCTCCTTTTTGAAGAATGGACTCAAGTTGTTTTACGGTTTGCGTCAAGTTACCTGTATATTCAACGCCGGCTTGCAACTCTCCTATCTTTTCTGCCAAAACCAAAGAAGAGGATTGAGGTAAAATTTTTTCATGACGGCCTGCCGGCAGATATGTTTCGGCAATTAATAGCCGATCGGCGCCGTCAAAAGCATGAATAAATTCGTTAAATAAATATTGGGTGCGGGAGTAAGTATGCGGTTGGAATACCACCACCAGTCTTCTATAAGTCTGTTGTTTGGCCGCCTCGATTGTCGCTCTAATCTGGGCGGGATGGTGGGCATAGTCGCTGACAACCTCAAAATTGTTCTTATAAACCACCTCAAATCTTCTGTCTACTCCATGAAACTTTTTAAAAACTGCTCGGGCATTCTCCAAGTCTACGTCCAGAATCTTTAAAACCGCCAACGCCACCAGTGCGTTTTGGACATTGAGTCTTCCTAAAATTGAAAGCCTGAAATTGCCAACCGATTTGCCCCTAAAAAAAGCCTCAAAATCTGTTTTATTTCTTTTTAAATCAACATTTTCCGCCCACCAATCGGATGTTTTGTTAAATCCGACCGTCACTTTTTGAGCGGCACTTTTTGTTTTTGCCAAAACTTCTCTGGCCGCCTCACTTTCGTTTCTAAGAATTATAGATCCTTCTGCAGGCACCAAATCTAGAAAATCCACAAAGGCTTTTTTTAAAGTCTCAAGATTGGGATAATAATCCGGATGATCTTCCTCAATGTTGAGAACAATACCAATTCGTGGAAAAAGATTCAGAAATGAATGATCAAACTCGCAGGATTCGGCCACAAAATATTGACTTTTCCCTACCCGCACATTACCTTGCAGCTCAGAAACTGACCCTCCGATCTCTATGGTAGGATCTAAGCCCGCTTCCACCAAACATAAACCAATCAAAGCATCGGTGGTGGTCTTGCCATGAGTGCCGGCCACACAGATTCCAAACTCATGCTTCATTAGTTGACCTAAAAATTGAGAATGTTTGACAATTGGGATACCCAGTTTGCGGGCCGCTCGAACTTCCGGATTTGACATCTCGATGGCAGCTGAGTTGACAATTAAATCTGCCCCTTTGATATTTTCCTCCCGGTGGCCAAAAAAAATAGGAATTCCCAAACTTTGCAGTTTGCGGGTATATTGAGAAGCGGCAATATCAGAACCGGTGACCCGATATCCGTGCCTTAAAGCGATTTGAGCTAAGGCCGAAATACCACAGCCTCCGATGCCGCCGAAATGGATGTTTTTTATTTGTTTGTTCATAGGTCTAAAGTTATTTTACTATGTTTTTTAAATCAATTGTAATTTCATCAAGGCTAGTATATTCAAACCTTTTCTGCTTTTTGAGATTAAATTTAAATTGGCTATATTTCCCCTGTTTAATTCGCACTGCTATGGCGTTTTTATTGATCTTTAAAAAATGTTCCAAAATTTCAACTCTGTCGTCAAGAATAATCTGACTCCAACCTTTATAAATTTTAACCACCATAGGAATGGCACTTTTAAGATTTTCGAATATGAAATAGTCTTCGATTTTGTCTTTAAGTCTCATCCCTCTTATTTTTACTGGTTCGTAAACTAAATCTCCCTCTTCCAACACAACCACTCGTCCCAACCTGTTTAACTCTTCAACTAAATTTAAGGCCTGAGGATAGAGAAATTGGTCAAAAGGCGCGGTTAAAAATATTTCCAACAGAGAATCCTTAAGCTCTTCAGATTTTAAAAGAACCACAAACCTTTCAATTGTTTTAGGTATGTTTACAAAACCCCCTTCTAGTTTCACTTCTTCATATGTTTTCCAAAAAATTGTGCGGGCTTTACTTGCCAGCTTTAAATTACGCAGGTGATTTTTTATCAGATTTCTAATTTCGGAGCTTAGATAACTTCTAAGTTTGCCTGAGTCCAGCAAAGAATAATCCAAGCCGATGAAAAATATTTTTGGTTTTTTCTCTTCCCTATATCTTCTAAACATAATCTCGTTTGCCTCTTTTAAGGCTTCCCTGATATTTATCCCAAATCCTTGATTTTCGTCCGTCAATTCAAATGAATTTACTTCCCTGCCTTCTGAAGTCGCCATTTTAACCAAATCGGTTATATAATATTCGCCGGATTGATTCTTTTTCAGCTTCTTGATATTATTTTTTAACCAGGTTTTGTCGAAAATGTAACAACCAGCGTTAACCTCCTTATTTCTTTTACCCTTGTCTGAAGCTTCTTTTTCTTCCCGAATCTCAACTACTCTCCCATTTTTATCCCTCAAAATCCGTCCGTACCCCGTAGGATCTTTTTTATAAACCGTCAGTATGCTTACAACGCATTCTTTCCTGAGATGGCTGGAGAGAAAATCTTTGATGGTCGAAAGATGAAAAAAAGCAGAATCATCGCCGTTACACACAAAAACGTATTTAATATCTGGATGAACTTCGTTTAAACCGCACAACAAAGCATTCCCGGTTCCCAGCTGCTCTTTTTGAAAAGCAAAATCACAGCGTCTTCCAATGGCCGCTCTAACCTCATCCGCCCGATACCCTATGACAACAATCACATCCCGCAGGCCAACATCTTCAATTAATTTCAGAGAATAATGAATCATGGGCTTACCCATAATCGGATACAAAACCTTGGGAAGATTTTGACCGATTCTGGTTCCTTTACCGCCGGCTAAGATTATAGCTGCAATTTTATTGAAATGAATCATTTATCTGCCTCCTCATTCCTAAAATTCCAATAATTTCGCCCTGCAATTTTCCATACCTGGCCATATCCGCTCTGCGGGAATAGAACTTTTGCGAAAAACATACGGTACAGATGGCTCCGTTCTCGATATTGCTTTCTTTGATCCCTGCTTTCACAAGTTGTTTGATAATCATTAAGGGCAGATCTAAAAAAATTTGCTTCTTGCGCGACGAATAAACAGTTAAGTCTGCTCCGAGTTCTGTTTTGAACAAATCTAGTCGTTCTCTTGTAATATGATAGCAACAAGCACCGATGGTCGGTCCGATCCCCACCAAAATCTGACTGGTATCCGCGCCGAATTCATCCTTCATTTTGTGAACAACCTTGCCTGCTATCTTTTTTAAAACTCCTTTCCAGCCAGCATGTGCTACGGCAATAATTTGTTTTTGGATTTCATAAAACAAGAGAGGCGCACAATCTGCCGTTTTAATTGCCAAGTAAACACCCTTTTCTCTGGTAACCAAACCATCAGTTTTGCCTATCAGTTTACCCGTATCTTTACTGTCCACCATGGCTATCCGATCGCCATGCACCTGATCCATCGCCACAACCTTCTCTAAATCAAATCCCACTTGACTGGCAAATTGCAGCGCTACTGGTGTCCTTTGCCACAGATCTCTGACAGTTAAAGGATAAAATTGGCGGGTTGAAAACCCATGAACGGTATTTCCCAACTTTGAAAATTCGTGCAATCGATAAACTGCTAAATTAACCTTAAGGTGACTCAAAAATCCTTCCTTTCTTTCAAAGCCTCGACTACCGCTTTCCGCTCTGACCAAGGAAATTCTTGATGGCCTAAACACATTGATGTTTCATGCCCTTTCCCGGAAATAAAAATCAGATCATCTCTCTGGGCCAACTTTCTGACCGCAAATTCAATCGCATCTTGACGATCAGGAATAAGAAAAAGCTGGCCTTTTTCAGATTTCTCAAATGCCGCGACTGACACCTCTTTAAATTGGCCCTTTTTGGCTCCGCTCGCAATTTCACTCATTATCTGGTTAACATCCTCTGTGCGGGGGTCTTCGGCAGTTAATACGATAAGATCCGCATATTGAGCCGAAATTGCTCCCATTTTTGGTCTTTTTGCAAAATCTCTTAAACCGGCTGCACCAAAAACATGAACCAGCCTGCCCCTAGTAATTGATTTGACGAATGGTAAGACTTTTTCAAAAGCGCCGGGTGTATGGGCAAAATCAATCATTACCTCAAAATCCCTGCCTGTTTCAACTCTCTCCATTCTTCCTTGGGGCGGCATAAAGCTTTGGATGCCTTCCATAATTTCTTGAGGAGAAAGATTAAGTTTCAAAACACAGGCGATGGCAGCCAATATATTGTTGATATTAAACTCGCCCAAAAGGTTTGACCGAATCGGATACTCAAGATATTTTTCATCTCCAAGCTCAAACTCATTGCCATACTTAAGGTCTTCTTGCCCCCACTGATTGGCAGCTAAAACTTCAGCTTGAGAAAACGTGACATCAAAGCGGGTTTCCAACGCTTCGTGTCTGATATGAATTGCCATCACATCAGCCGACTTTTTGATTCCGTAAGACAAGACGCGTCCTTTGACCTCTGATTTCAGTTTAGCAAAAGAAGGATCATCTGCGTTTAAGATTGCCAGTGCGGTTTTTTTAAATAATTTGGCTTTGCTTTGTAAATAATTTTCATAATTTTTATGATAATCCAGATGCTCTGAAGTAATGTTGGTTAAAACCCCCATTCTAAAATTTACTCCCCAGACTCGAAACTGGTCCAAGGCATGTGAGGTGGTTTCTAAAATGAGATATTCGCTTCCGGCCAGCGCCGCCAGTGATATAAATTTTTGAATTTCGCGCGGATCCGGGGTGGTTACATGAAAACCCAGATGATATTCTTCTTCTCCAATGATCGCTTTCACTGTCGAAATCAGAGAAACCTTCTTGCCGGCCGTCTTTAAAAGATGGTAAATCAGATTGACGGTGGTGGTTTTACCGTCAGTTCCGGTCACTCCAATAACGAATAGTTTTCGCGACGGATTGCGATAATACAGATTGGCTCCTATGGCAATCAAAAGGTGATAGAAATTCCTGAGTCGTTGGGGAATCAAAGATTTTAACTTTAGAATCAATTTTTGCATGGAATGATTATATACTAAAATTACCCTGGTTTACATCCAATGAGGTAATCTAAAAACTGCAAATTCCAGATTGAATTGCAAAAATCTTAATTATTGGGGGGAACACCATAATACACAAACAGTTCTTTGACGATATTCATCCAGAGTGGGACTGCGGTTTCGGCACTATAGGTAGAGGCAGTCGGCTCTTCCAGTTTCACTAGCATTAAAAACTTCGGCTCTGAGGCCGGGGCAAAACCGACGAAAGTGCAGTCAGTCTTATTCGGATCATATGTTCCGTTTCGGGGAATTTGAGCTGTTCCGGTTTTTCCCGCTATTTTGTAGCCAGGAAGAACTGCAAATTTGAATTCTCCCTTTTCAACCACCGAAGTCAACATATCCACTAAAGTTTTGGCTGTTTCTTCGGAAATAATTCTTTCTGGGGGTGGTGATTTGTAGGTTGTTGTTTTGTCTTCCCCGCGAATTTCTTTGACAATTTGGGGTCTGTTATAAATTCCGTTGTTCGCAATAACTTGATAGGCAGAAATAAGTTGCAAAGGTGTCACCGAAATTCCTTGTCCAAAAGCCGCTGTGGCTAAATCGATTGGCATCCATTCGTCTTTGGGTTTAACCAAACCCTCCTCTTCATCTTCAAGTTTTATATCAATTTTCTCACCTAAATGATATTTTTTAAAATAATCGTAAACTGTATCTACTCCCAATTGCAGTGCCAGCCAAGCCGCACCAGTGTTATCAGAATGCTGCAAAACTTCACTCATCGACTCCTCCCCAAAGTACTTGTCATTCCATGTGCGGATGACGTATCCCTGAATTTCAATAGGCTTACTTTCGAAAGTCGTCTCGGGTGTGATTTTCCCGGTCTCGATCCCCGCACTCATAGTAAAGGGCTTAAAAACTGAACCCGGCTCATAAACTTTAGCGATGGCACTATTTTGGAAAACGTCCTTTCCGATCCTATATTTATCCTTTATTTCACCTTCGGCAAAATCATCATTAGCCCATTTTTCCCAATCTTGAGGTGAATAATCGGGATAATTGGCCATGGCCAGAATTTCACCGCTTGCGGGATCTAGAATAATCACAGAACCGCTTTTCGCATCATATCTTTCAACTCCTTCTTTTAACTTTTTCTCAATTAAGTATTGAAGTTCATGATTTAAAGTTAAAACTACGTCTTGTCCATTTTCAGCTAAAAGTGGGATATAGTCACCAACCGGAATAGGCCTCCCTACAGGATCTTGCTCTTCGGACAATACGCCTGATAATCCTTTTAAAATCCCGTCAAAATAACCTTCAATGCCATAATAACCAACCTTATTTCCTTGTTCATCTGATCCAACAAAACCTAAAACATGCGAGGCCGTCTTTCCTTCCGGATAAAACCTGGTAAATTCTTTTTCAAAGCCGATTCCTTCTAAACTTAGACTTTCGATTTTGGCTTTTTCCATTGCATCAAGCTTCCTTGCCAAAGCAATCCATTGCAACTTTTTCTGATTAAGCTTATCTTCAAGTTGCCGAGTTGCTTTTTCCTTATCCTGCTTTCTGTCCTCCTCGGTTTCAGCTTTAGTTTCAAAACCGATCACATCGATTAATTTTTCGGCTGTTGCTTTGGAATCGTTGACCTTGGGAGGGATGGAGTATAAAAGATAGGTATTAATATCGATCGCCAAAGTGAATCCATCCGACATCAAAATTTTGCCGCGCTCCGCCGGAATTTCTCTTCCCACCCAATGTTGTTTAGTTGCAATTGATGAATATTCGGCGTGGGCCAATACTTGAATTTTAAAAAATTTAAAAATTAAACAGGCAAAAAAAAGAAGGATGAGAAAACGGAAAAAATTCAACCTCCAAGCAATCACCGATGATTTGCTTTTTCCCATAAGATATTTTTAACCGGAATTTTAGATATATGCTTTATAATCATAATACTCGATCCCGCCTTGGCGGGAGAGAGTTAGTGAATATATACCCAAAAACTGGAATAATTTGGGTATAGCATTTAAAGTTTAAGTGTTGCAAAAGCTGTTTTGCTTTTTTAATGGTGATGATCTAATTATCTTAATGAAGCAACATTTTCTTTAGAAAAATACTCAACCTTCTGTATTCCCGAAAACATCCCCAATTTTTCTTTAGACTCATTTTCAATTCTAGAAAGAGAGGATAGTTTGGCAATTTCTTGATCAAGATCGATTTTTCTCTGAGCCAGCTGATTCCCCTGTTGTTCCAAAAGTTGTAATTCTTCTCCTTTGGTGGATAGACGGTTACAAAGAACCAGTTGTGAAGTCAAAAATCCCAGAACCAGTATCATTAACGCAAGTTTTACCCCATGCAAGGGAAGGGCTTTAATTTTGCTGGCCGCTTTTTTATAAACTCTGGCTTTTGTTCTAAAGGTTTTTCTTTTTCCCATTTTTAATTTTTTCTCCGATTCTTAATTTGGCACTTCTTGATCTTGGATTCTGTCTTTTTTCGTCTTCGCTTGGAATAATCGGTTTTTTATTGATGATTTTAAAATCTGACCTTTTAAAAAAATTTTTTACGATTCGATCTTCGAGTGAGTGAAAACTAATAACATCTAGCCTGCCGCCAAAATTTAAAACTTTACCACTGGAATTTAGCGCCTGCTGTAAATTACGAAGTTCATCATTAACAGCAATCCGTAACGCTTGAAACACCCTTGTTGCCGGATGTCTTTTCGATCTGTAGCGGTACTTCTTACCATAGACATCTTTAACAATCTCAACCAATTCCTGAGTTTTGATAATCGGTTTTAATCGACGTTGGCGAACAAGAGTATCTGCAATAATCCTTGAAAGAGGTTCTTCCCCCAAAAAACGAAATATTTCATTTAATTCCTCCTTGGTAAGCTGATTGATAATATCCGAGGCTCTATTGTCAAGACGCGGATCAAACCTCATGTCTAAGTCTTCTTGTTTCAAGAATGAAAATCCGCGCCGGCTTTCCTCAAGCTGAAAACTCGAAAATCCCAAATCCAGTACAATCCCATCAATCCCACCAAGATTCTTTTCTTGCACAATTTCTGCAATCTGGGCGAAGTTCCGTTGTAAAAGAAAAACCTTTAAATTTTTATCCTCAAGTAAAAATTCTTCTTTTCTGCGACTGACCTTGCTAAAATTCTTAAGGCTTCTAATTTTATTAAAACTTCTTTCCAGGGCTTGAGGATCAACATCCAGACCAACAAATGTTCCGCCTTGCAGCTTTTTTAGGATTTCAGTGGCAAAACCACCATCACCTAGGGTCCCATCAAAAAAAACGCCGACCTTTTTGATTTTTAATCCTGCTATAGCTTCATTAACAAGAACCGGAATATGATCCACTATATTAATAGAATTTTTTCATTTAAGACGGCTGGCAAATCCAATTTTGCACAAACAGTTGCCTAAACTTGTGGGCAACCCCGCTTGTACAAGGGACAGTGCTTGGATCTGCCAGCCCCGATAAAGACCTCCCAAGCGGAGGAGGAAAAGATTGCCTTACTTTTTAAATCAAGCTGTAAAGTAATTTTGCAACTAAAGAGTGATCTCGCTTAATTTGTCAGCGATTTCACTGCTATGTTCAACAATGTATTGCTTACGTTGTAACCATTTTTCAGCATCCCAAACTTCAACCCAACGGCTTAAACCGAGAAAAATTATCTCGTTTTTGATTTGAGCATATTCAATTAAATTTGGAGAGATAACAAAACGTCCCTGATCGTCAAGCTCGACTTCCGCAGCTCCCCCTAAAAGGAAGCGCGAAGTGTCTCTGACCGACTGGGAAACGAAAGGCCCTGAGGAAGATTCATCAATCATCGTCTGCCATTGAAAAGGAGAAACAATAACTAAACACCCTTCATATCCTTGGGTGACGATGAGTTTTTCTCCTAGTTCTTCTCTGAACTTTTTCGGAAAAGCAACTCGATTTTTTTCGCCCACTTGATTTTTGAATTCACCAATTAGCATCGAATCCTCTCAGAATT
>PFXB01000017.1:3162-4218 GCA_002791435.1 candidate division WWE3 bacterium CG_4_9_14_3_um_filter_43_9 | reverse complement strand
TTATTATCTGCGGGGCCATTCTGGTTTCAATTGATGAAAGTTTTCGCCCGGCCGCTTTTTTCAAAAAAGGCAATTTAATCCTCATTTTGGCTTTATTCTCTTTTGCCATGGCCGATGTTTTAGCCGGAAAAACAACCCAAATCATCTCTCCCTTTCAAACATTAGCTTGGCAGATTGTTTTTCTTTTTCCGTTTTCTCTGCCCTTTTGGTTTTTAAAACGAAAGGCTAAAACCGGTGAGACAAGACGGAATATTTTGGCTATTTTCGGAATGAGTTTTATGCTGATCGCGGTTGTTTCCCTGCTTTATCAGGCGTTTGCCCAAAACGTGACGCTTTCCAATTCAATCGCCATGGCCAACGGACCCTTAACTTTGCTGCTGATTGTAATCATTGGTAAGACCAACCCGCACTTTCTAGAAAATCATACTCTAAAAATCTATTTAATTCGGATCGGCGGCTCGTTGCTTATGTATGCCGCGGCATTGGGGATTATAGTCAATCTGTAAATGGCTACTGGCATCTGGCTAAAAATAAGTAAAAAGTAAAAATTGAGGCAGTTCTCCACGCTCCGCCAGTCGGCGGATTGGTCGAACAATAAAATTTTTATTCTTTGACTAATCCCGCTCTCCGAATCGGAGGGCGGGCGCATGGAGAAGTATAACTAAAAAGTCAAAAGCTTGCCCTGAGTCCTTCTCCGCCAGCTGGCGGAGAAGGATAAACTTCGTTGAAGGGTCAAAGATCAAAAGTAGCGGCAACCGCAAGAATCGCCATGATCCGAGAAAATGGAAACCTAAAGGTTTCCGCTACAGAGCTAAATAACCCAAAAACAGGTTCGGCGTCGCGGTGGAAGCGGGAGGAACGAAAGGAAAAGTCAGACGGAAGATTTAAAACTGGTCTACAAGAAAGTGCATATCGGTCACAACTTCTCGCTGTCATACAGGACGATGGGAGAAGGCAAACATTTGGTTTTTCTTCATGGATGGGGGTATCCGTGGAAGATTGAGCCGGATTTCATCTCTCCATTGGCAAAGCAGTATGAACTGATCTTTTTAGATC
>PFXB01000017.1:0-3083 GCA_002791435.1 candidate division WWE3 bacterium CG_4_9_14_3_um_filter_43_9 | reverse complement strand
AGCCAAGCTCGGAATCGAAAATGAGGCCATTCTCATCGGACATTCCATGGGGTCGGTGGTGATTCTAAATTATTTAGTTGATCATCCAAAATTTGGAAACAGGATTCTCTTTTGTGGATTACCATTGGGAGAAAAAATGCCACTTTGGGTAAAATTATTACTCTTTTTAAGGTTACAGAAACTAATTTCCAAATTTCATAAATTAAGTCAAATGGCGGTTGACTATATAAGCCGCGAAACTCAAAAAATCGGCGGGAAAAAGCCCGAAAGAAAGACTTACGAAGGAAGTGTGGAGCCTGAAATTTTAATTAACAACGCCCTGAGTGTTTTAGAAAGCAAGAATCTTAAAACGTACAAGTCGGTTGCCGCCAAACCGGTTTTGATTTATGGAGAGAAAGAGAGATTCAAAAAGTTCTGTGACCGTAGAAAGCTTCCATGTTATATAATAAAAGAAGCAGGGCATTCTCCGATGACAGAAAAACCAAGAGAGACGGCCGAACTTATCCTAAAAATTTTAAAGAAAGACTAACATAGTGTTGTTAAAACAATGTGTCATCCCCGGTTTTTCCTGTCATTCCCACGAAAGTGGGAATCTATCCAATCTTCTGGATTCCCTCCTTCGCCTACGGCTTCGGCGGGCAGGCCCGATCGGGTCGGGAATGACATGCATAGACAAAAACGACATTCTGTTTTAAAGGACTACAAATTATGAACCAAAAGAAAAATTATGAGGTAAAAGATCTAAAAACAGCTGTTCAAGGCGCTAACAGAGTTGAATGGGCCAAAAATCAAATGCCGGTTTTGCGATTGTTGCAAGCCGGATTCGCTAAGGAAAAACCGTTAAAAGATATTAAAATAGCGGCCTCCCTGCATGTGACTGCGGAAACGGCGGTCTTGATGGAAGTTCTCAAAACGGGCGGAGCCGAAATTGCTTTGTGTGCTTCCAACCCGCTTTCCACTCAGGACGACGTGGCAGCCCATTTGGTTAAAAATTTGGGTATTCAGGTTTTCGCCATCAAAGGCGAGCGGGAAGCGACCTATTATAGACATTTAAATTACGCCCTAAAAATAGGGCCACAACTGACGATGGATGATGGTGCTGATTTGGTTTCTACGATCCATAAATCCAGACGGGATTTATTGGGTAAGGTTTTTGGAGGCAGCGAGGAGACTACCACCGGTGTCATTCGCCTGCGGGCTATGGAAAAAGACGGGGCACTCAAATACCCGATCATAGCAGTCAACGATGCCAAAACCAAGTATCTTTTTGACAACCGCTATGGCACAGGTCAGTCTACCATCGATGGTATTTTGCGTGCCACCAACGTCTTGCTCTCCGGAAGCAATTTTGTGATCTGCGGCTATGGCTGGTGCGGTAAAGGCGTGGCTATGAGGGCTAAAGGAATGGGTGCACGCGTGACTGTTTGCGAAGTAGATCCTCTCAAAGCCTTGGAGGCCAAAATGGACGGTTTTGAAGTCTTGCCATTGTTGATGGCGGCCAGAAAAGCCGATTTGATAGTGACCTTAACCGGCAACAAGGCGGTGGTGGATGAAAGACATTTTAGGGTTTTAAAAAGCGGAGCAATTTTAGCCAACGCCGGCCATTTTAATGTTGAGTTAAATCTCGAAGCTTTAAAAGCCATGCAAAAGCAAAAGCGTCAGATCCGCGAATTTGTCGAAGAATATGAGTTGAAAGACGGCCGGAAAATTTATATCCTGGGCAATGGGCGGCTCATTAATTTATCAGCTGCCGAAGGGCATCCGGCGGCTGTCATGGACATGTCTTTTGCCGATCAAGCCTTAGCGGCTGTTTTTCTGGTCAAAAATCGCGGGAAGCTTAAGGATAAAGTATACGGTATGCCGGAGAAGCTTGACCGTGAGGTGGCGAGGCTTAAACTTCAGGGTATGGGAGTCAAAATAGACACCTTGAGTGGTCATCAGAAAAAATATTTGTCTTCCTGGAGAGAGGGAACATAAAAATTATGCACCTGCGTGTTTTATCCTTCAACTTGCTGGGCATTCCGCTTATTTCCAAGAATTTTGACTTCCGGATGAAAACCATTCCGCTGGAAGTTGCCAAACTGGCGCCGGATATTGTTTGTTTTCAGGAAGTCTGGCTTACCAAGATTAAAGAGATTTTGGTTTCCGAGATGCGCCCCTTTGGATATCATTATTATGCCGCCCTCGAAGTCGGAGTCAAAATTAAAGGCGGGCTTTTGACATTTTCAAAATACGGCATTCGCGACTTGGCTTTTACCAAGTTTATCAATAAAAGTTCGTTTTGGGGTGATCGGTTGATGGATAGCACTTTCTATAAAGGATTTTTAGATTCACGCATCATCATTGGTAAAGAGGAAATATCGGTCATTAACCTTCATCTTTCGGCCAACTATTCCGATGAGTTTGTGCGCCAAAATCATTATTTTCAGCAGGTAGAAGAACAGGTTTCGATGTTGATTCCCTATGTGGAAAAAATCAGCCGCAACGTACCGGTTATCTTAACCGGAGATTTTAATTTGGCTCCTCACTCGCTGTTTTATAATAAACTGGTGCATTATTTAAATCTTTTGGATTCGATGGGAGCAGTCCAAGATCCAACAGAATTGCCATGCGCTTTAATCCAAACCCACCGTTTGTCAAATCGTAAAATATCCCGTCGCTCAGATTATATCTTCATCCGCCGCCAACCAAAAACCAATATTTCCGGGCAGATTGTTTTAAATCAAAAATACAAAAACCCTCAAGGTGAAGAAGTTTACCTCTCTGATCATTTTGGGGTTCTGGCTGAAATTTTTATTAATGAAACAGCATTAAAACCAAAAAAAGGAGGAAAAAATGTCACCGTCCAAGAAAATTCCGGAGACCAAAGAAATTCTGGCTGAACTTAAAAAGCTGGGAAAGAATCTAAACTTAAACGTCAAGGCCGCTTTAAAAAGCGAGCAGAGAGTAAAAGTTGAAGGTGATATTCGGAAAGGGCTGGCAACTTTTACGGATGGGGTGGAGCAGGTGATCAAAGATTTTAAAAAAGGCGAGCTGGATGAAAAAATCCGTAAAGGTGTACACGAAAGCTTAAGCGAAGCCAA
>PFXB01000016.1 GCA_002791435.1 candidate division WWE3 bacterium CG_4_9_14_3_um_filter_43_9 | reverse complement strand
TTTGATTTAATTTTTGATTGGAGAACTTTTCACTGTCTTTTGCCACCGGAGCAGGCGAGATACGTCAATGAAATCTCCAGAGTTTTAAAAAGAGGCGGAGGATTATTATTAGCTGCCTTTTACTTGACCGGATTTCACGAAGAAGACCGTAAAATTCTTACCGAAGTTTTTGAAAAATTTCCTTTAAATGAAGAAAAAATGGAACAAATTTTTGGTATTCACTTTAGGATTGAATTTATGAGAATTTTTGACATGGATGATAAAAGCCATTGTTTGGGAGGCATGTACTATCTAATAAATTCAAAATGAAAAATGCAAAATTCAAAGTAATGGAAATTGGTTAATACTGATCAGGTAGATCATTTTCGAAAAGAATCACATCATCTTTCTTGGTGATGTGAGGTAAAATTTTTTGGGCATCGTCTAAGCTTATCGCCTCTCTCAAATTCAAAAGATCAAAATTGCTGTGTTGCAAACCTTCCTTGAAGGCTCTGGTTCTGCGGTTTTTCCCGACGAGGACGATCAAATCACAGATTTGACCGGCTAGACGGCCCACTTCTCCATGGATTTTTTGTTCTTGATCTCCCAACTCGACCATGCCGGGTGTAATTAAAATTTTCCTTTTTCCAGAAAAATTTCGCAAGACTTCCAAGGCGGCCTTAAATCCCTGGGGGTTGCTAGAGTAGGCATCATCGATGACGGTAACGTTCGGACTGGAGTCAATGATTTGGAGTCGATGAGGCAGCGGTTTGATGGCGGAGAGAGCGGAAGCAAGCTTTCTAAAAGAGATACCCAGCGCAAGACCAAGATACAAGGCGGGAAGGCAGTTTAGAACGTTATGGGAGCCTAAAAGATGTGTTGTAAATCTCATCACTTCCCCGCCGGGGGAAACTGCGAAAGCACTTCCTCTTTCTCCGACTTCCAAATTTAGAGCCTGAAAATCGCTTTTGTTCTTGAGTGAATAACCTCTGATTTCAGATTCCACCCTGAATTTAATTTTTCGTAAATGCGAGTCGTCAAGATTAATAAGCATCAGGCCATTTTTGGGCAGAGAATAGGCGAGTTCACTTTTGGTTTCGGCAATCTTCTGCAGGGATCCAAATCTTTCAAGATGTTGTTCGGTGATCCCGGTGAGAATTCCGATCTGGGGTTTGACTAAATCGCAAAGATACCGGATGTCGCCTTTTTTATGGGCAGCCAGTTCAACGATAAAAATTTGATGGTCGGCGTTTAGTTGGTTAAGTATAGTTTTGGCGATCCCTAAAGGGGTATTATAATTTTCCGGAGTTTTTAAAACCTTAAATTCGGTTGCCAAAATCTGGGCTAAAATTTCTTTGGTGGAGGTTTTGCCGTAACTGCCGGTAATACCTATAATTTTCAATTGCTTAAATCGAGAGAGTTTGGTGCGGGCTTTTTGAATATAAATTAGAAGAACTATCTTTTCCAAGGGTGACAGAGCAAAAGAAGCCAGCCAGATAAAAATAAAAAAGATCTGGAGATTTAAAAGGATAAAAAGAACCAGCATGGAAAGTTTTAGTAAGTCGTCCAGACTTGAGAGCAAAAGATTATAAGACGGATAAAAGACATAAGCCAAAAAGAGGAAGATGCTTAAGAACAAAAGGATACAAACCTTGGGTGTAAATTTTAGTCTGTTTTTCCTCTCGAGTTTTCTTTTGCTCCAATGCCGGGTAATCCAGAAGATAAACCGATTCCGGTCGTAGTCCAAAAGTTGAAAAATATAGAGCCAGCCGAGCACCGGAAAGAAAAGATTGAATATTTTCATTTTAGGAAATCGACAACTTGCCGGGTAAACCTTTCCGGCTCTTCAAGATAAGCGAAATGGCTGCCATTTTCGAAGACAACCAGTTGGGAGTCAGGCAGCAATTTTTGCATTAAACGGCCATCTTTTAGAGGTGTTGTTTTATCTTTTCCTCCCCAGATGATCAAAGCAGGGATGAAAATTTGCGGCAGATCTCTTCTGATATCTTCGTTAATAATATTTTTAAAAATTTCCTTTAAGACGCCAGCTTCTTCATAATCATGTTCGCCGATTATCCGGTATAATTTCTGGCGCGCTTTTTCCTGAAATTTATTTAATCCGGGCAAAGAAAAAAGGGATTTGCCTATTTTAGCCAGCTGCATGATCCCCATTTTTTTTGGACTTCCAAGATTACGTATTCCGGCGCTGTCGGTAAGGACTAGTTTGGAAACCATCTGTGGGCAAAGGGAGGCAAGGCGGATAGCGGCCTGTCCGCCAAAAGAATGGCCGATGAGAGAAACATTTTCCCCGATTTCTTGCCTGATAAACATTTTTAAAAAACCAGCGTAGTCGTCGAGTTGCCAATTCAAATCAGGACTGCCGGATTGACCAAAACCGGGGAGGTCTAGCGCAAAGACCTCAAACATTTTTTTAAGCCTTTCGTAGATTGGAAACCAACTGTTATGATTTCCGCCCCAACCATGAAGCAAGAGCACTGGTTTTCCATGGCCGTCTTTTTGAAAATGAACCACCACTCCTTGCACCGTAGTATCCTTGTCCGCCAGCTGGCGGACTTCGGTGGGTTCGTTTTCTTGCGCTTCGTCCGCCCGCCAGCAACTGCGTAGCTTTGGGCGGGTGGTTCTCGCGCTTCGAAAATAGAGATTTGAGTTCTGAATTGCGGCAATCATTTAACTTAGATTATACCATGGTAGATGTGGTAAAATATATCCAAATTACTCCCCATTTCTTAAGTTTAAGAAATCTTCGGAGTGGCCGAACTTTTGCAAAATTTTTTTAAGAGGTAAGTTGTAATTTGGGGAATACTCAACTTCTTTATATCTGTAATTTAATTGAGGTTGAGTATATAAATCATTATGATTAAAATCTTTGGAATTTTGCTGCTATCCTTTTTGTTTACTGGTCTGCTTTCCATTCCTTTCATTAACCTTCTTTATAAACTGAAGTTTCAGCGTCAGGAAGAACACTCAAAGGATATTTTGGGTAAAGACACGCCCATCTTTGCGCGTTTACATGGATGGAAAATCGGAACCCCTAATGGCGGAGGAATCTTAGTTATCGGTTCAGTTTTGCTCTTCTCCTTCATATTTTATAAGGTAACCAAGTTTAATTTTAACTCCACCAGCAGTATTCTCTATCTGACCATTATTCTTTTTGGAGCTTTAGGTTTTTATGATGATATTCAGAAAATCTTCGGCTGGAAAAAAACCGGTTTTTGGGGATTGAAGATACGTTTTAAACTGCTGATTCAAATTGTCTTTGCTTTAATCATTTCCTCTTTAATCTATTTGAAGATGGGGATTTCCAGTCTCATCATTCCCTTGCCTCAGCTGAATTTTTTGGCTTATGATTCAATGGTAAACTGGCAGGGATTAGTTGTAAATCTAGGAGTTTTCTATATTTTTTTTGCTACCTTTGTAATTGTGGGGGCAACCAATGCTTTTAATATCACCGATGGGCTGGATGGTCTGGCCACGGGCTTGTTATTAGTGGCCTTATCGGCTTTTTGGTACTTGGCTGGTTTGCAAAATCACGGTGACGTCATTTTGTTCATGGCGGTTTTGACCGGTTCACTCTTGGCTTTTATGTATTTTAATATTTTTCCAGCACGGATTTGGTTGGGTGACACCGGAGCTATGGCTTTTGGCGCCCTTTTGGCAGTTATTGCCTTGGTAACTCAAAGCGTTGCGGTTTTGCCAATTATCGGTGGGGTTTTTGTGGTAGAGGCGATGTCGACTCTAATTCAATGGTATTCGAAAGCTTTGCGCGGAAAAAAGATTTTTTTATGCGCACCTCTCCATCACCACTTTGAAGCTAAAGGATGGGATGAAACGAAAGTCACCATGCGTTTTTGGTTGGCAGGTGCAGTTCTAGCCTTCATCGGCATTTTTATCGCCCTTCTTCCAAGTTTGAAATTTTAATCTTCATCATGCATGAACTACCGATCGGTATTTTTGACTCTGGTTTTGGCGGGCTTTCTATTTTTCAGGCGGTTATCACAGAACTTCCCTGGGAATCGATAGTCTACTTTGGTGACAACGCTAACTGTCCCTACGGAGGAAAGACTTTTACGGAAATTAAAAAACTAACCCTTAAAGGTCTTACAAAACTTCTCAAATTTAATGTTAAATTGATTGTCGTTGCCTGTAATACGGCTACGGTTGCCGGAATGGATTATTATCGCCAAAAAATAAAGATTCCAATCGTAGGCGTGGTGCCGGTTGTCAAAA
>PFXB01000069.1:4360-6600 GCA_002791435.1 candidate division WWE3 bacterium CG_4_9_14_3_um_filter_43_9 | reverse complement strand
AAACAAAAAAGGAGGTATTAAAATGAGTTACCCTTTAACATCTGACGCCGAAAAGCAAGACGAAAAAGCTAAAAATCTGGCTCGCGCCAGACAGTCTTTAATCGAGGAGCTTGATGCTGTAAACGTCTATGAGGAAAGAATTCAGTCCAGCGAGGATGAGTCTTTAAAAAAACTTTTGGCCCACAACCGCGATGAAGAAAAAGAACATGCGGCTATGTTAACACAATGGCTTAGGCAGAACGATTCGACGTTTGATATCAAATTTTCCGAACATGATTAGCAAAGTGAAGACCACATCTCTCATGGAATTAAAAGAAGGGCAAAAAGCAATCATTGTTACTATCGCTGCCGGTTTTAAAGCCACTAAAAGACTTTCTGATTTAGGACTGGTTCCCGAAACGGAGGTAAAAATACTGCAGAAAACTCTTGTATCGGGTCCAATCGAAGTTGAGGCTCGCGGATCGAAATTGGCCATCGGCAGAGGACTGGCTTCTAAAGTGTTAGTGAAACTAATATAGATTCCCACAGGCTTTACGCCGTGGTACTCTGAAATCGCAGGTTCCCGCCGAATCGGCGGGCGACTTCGTCGAATATTTTTGAAGGATTCACCCACGGGTAAACCCGTGGTTCTCTCCTGCGATTATAGACCTAGCATGAAAAAAGAATTAAACATTGTACTAGCTGGTCAGGCCAATGTTGGCAAAAGCGTTATTTTCAACTATCTGACCGGGCTTCACCAACATATTGGCAACTGGCCGGGAAAAACGATTGAAAAAGCCGAAGGAACGCTACACTACCACGGGTATACGATAAATGTGGTGGATCTTCCCGGTATTTACTCCCTAGCTACTTACTCTCTTGAAGAATTGGTCTCGCGGGATTTTATCGCGGTTCAAAAACCGGATTTTGTTGTTAACGTCGTCGACGGAACGAATCTCGAGAGAAATTTAATCTTCACGCTCCAGATTCTGGAGCTTGAGAGACCAACGGTCGTTGCCCTCAACTTTGCCAATCTCCTGAAAGAAAAGAGGATAGAAATAAACTACCAGAAGGTTGAAGAAATTCTGGGAATCCCGATTGTGCCGGTGGCGGCTATTTACGGAAAAGGAATCACCGAAATATTAACTAGAGGAATCGAGTTAATCCAGAAAAAGAAAAAACCGCCGGTTTTGGAATACGGAAAAGAAGCTGAAGAAAGAATTAAAGCGTTAACTGGATGTCTACAGGGACTTAATTTACCATATCCGGAAAGATGGCTGGCAATAAAACTTCTTGAGAAAGATAAAACAATTGAAAATGTAATAGAAAAGGAAAGGTCGGAAGTGCTTGAGAAGGCGAAACAAATGTGCGCCGAGCTTGAGAAAATCCATGGACACGATGCGGCGATCGTCATCGCCTCCGAGCGTTGCCATCTTACGGCCGACATTATCAAGCAGGCAGTAAGAATAAAAAGGCCCACCCGGATAAGTCTGGTGGAAAGGTTGGATCCTCTCACCTGCCATAAAATTTGGGGTTATCCTATCATGGCAATCATCCTGGCGATATCGTTTTTATCAATTTTCCTTTTCGGCAACTGGTTTTCTTCGCTACTGGGGGGAGTAACAGCTAGTTGGCAAACAGGATGGGAAGGTATTTTTGGCATTTCGGCGTGGTCAACTTTGGGGTGGACGGCCCTAAAGAGCATTCTTGCCTTAATTGAAATCGCCTTGCCCTACATCGTTCCTTTTTATCTTCTTTTATTTCTTTTAGAAGACTGCGGATATTTAGCCCGCATTGCTTTTTTAACGGATAGTTTAATGCATAAAATGGGGATTCATGGGAAGGGGTGTATTTCTCTGATGCTCGGTCTTGGTTGCAATGTTCCGGCCTGCCTTTCTTGCCGGATTATGGAAACCCAGAAAGAACGACTGATCACAGGATTTCTTGCAACTCTTATACCCTGTTCGGCACGAACAGTCATTATCGTGGGTTTGGTCGGGAAATTTATGGGAATGGGGTGGGCTCTCGGGTTATATGCCTTTACCGCCTTGATAATCTTTATACTCGGTGGATTGGCCTCCAAGATTTTATCTGGAGAACCGACGGAACTCATTATGGAAATGCCTGATTACCGGCGACCAAACCTCCATACCATCATCATTCAAACATGGATGCGCTTGAAAGAATTTATTTACATTGCGGCGCCTATAGTTGTCATTTCCGGAGTGGTGGTGGAAGGAATAAATTTTCTGGGATGGTTG
>PFXB01000069.1:0-4286 GCA_002791435.1 candidate division WWE3 bacterium CG_4_9_14_3_um_filter_43_9 | reverse complement strand
ACAGCCAACTTTAGCCAAGTATTAAGCCCGGTGCAGATGCTTACCCTAGCCTTGGTGAGCACGTTTTATGTCCCGTGCATTGCCACGATTGCCGTTTTAAAAAAAGAATTTGGCTGGAAAAGAGCACTGGGCATTGCGTTGTTTGAAATTATTTTTGCCATTACCTTGGGAGGAATTGTTTCAAGAATCCTTACTGCCATTAATATCCAGTGACGATAAATATTTTTTAAATGGGGGATACCGTATGATATTTTTGAAGAAATTATTTTCGAGCGGGAAAACCGCGGGCTTCAGCCTGCGGATGAGAGCATCAAATCTTCTCCCGCGAGAAAAGATGATACCGCGGACTTTAGTCCGCAGAGAATCATTTTTCTGTATAACAGTTTGTACACTGCTTGTAGCTGCGTTTTGTTTAAGTAGCCAATCGGCAGTAATCTTTGCCCAAAGTGAGGAATTTAAACAGGAAACGCTTGAAGGAGTGGTAACGCAGATCATTGAAGAAAAAGAGGTTGAAGGTGAGGCGGGCCTTCAGTGGTACCAGAAATTAGAGCTTAAAATTACCAAAGGATCTCTAAAAGACCAAACGATTATTTCGGAAAACGGTCTCGTTCCTTCGTATCAAATCCAACGGTATAAAAAGGGAGATAAGGTTGTGATTACCTATTCTCAAAATGCCGGGCAGGATGTTTTTTCCATCTCTGATTATGTGCGGCGCAGTCCTCTCCTTTGGCTTTTTATCGTTTTTGTCATTGTTACCGCACTGGTCGCCAAGTGGCGGGGAATAAGCTCCTTTATCGGCATGGGAATTTCATTCCTGGTCATTTTCTATTTTATTTTGCCTAGAATTTCCGCTGGCGCCAACCCGGTGCTGATTGCTATTTTGGGTTCGTTGGGCATTATTCCGGCGACCTTTTATTTTTCGCATGGTTTAAATAAAAAAACCACCGTTGCTATATTGGGAACGCTTGTTTCTTTGGTGCTAACCGGGTTTTTGGCCGCTTTTTGCATTGAGGTTACCAAGCTTACCGGATTAAATTCTGAGGAAGTGGGATTATTGCAGACAATAAAACAAGGGGCAATTAATACGAAAGGTTTGTTACTGGCGGGAATAATGATTGGAGTCTTGGGGGTTATGGATGACATTACCATTTCACAAGCGGCGATCGTTTTCCAATTGAATAAAGCCGATACCAAAATGAAGGTAGGAGAATTGTATAAGCGAGCCATGGATGTAGGGCAGGATCACATAGCGTCAATGGTTAATACTTTAATATTGGTTTATACCGGAGCGGCACTGCCATTACTGTTACTATTTATAAACAACCCCCGTCCATTTGCCGAAATTGTCAATTATGAGCCGATCGGGAGCGAGATTGTTCGTACTTTAGTGGGAAGCATCGGCTTGATTTTGGCGGTTCCGATTACAACAATACTGTCGGTCTTATCAGTGAAGAAAAAAGAGGGAAGATTAAAGTATTGATATTATTCAGATAACAGGTAGCTGTACCAAAATATATTATCAATCATTCTGAGGCTCATCAAAGAAAATCCATGCAGAAAAAACACCATTCAGCCAGCGGAAAGGATGAAGAATATCTTGACTTAGTTGACAGAAATGACCGAGTTGTCGGCAAAATGCTCCGTTCTCATATTTACGCCAAAGGCTTAAAAAATTACCGCGTTGTCAATGTTTTCGTTAAAAATTCTGGCGGCCAACTTTGGATTCCTAAAAGAACCGCCCAGAAAAAAATCTTCCCGTTATGTTTGGATGTTGGTGTCGGCGGGCACGTTACAAGTGGCCAGACATACGAGGAGGCTTTCAAAACCGAAGCTTTTGAAGAATTAAATCTCGACATCTCGCAAGTTTTTTATCGTCCTTTGGGTCATCTGACGCCCAAAGATGAAGTTTCATCGTTCATGAAGGTTTACGAGATTGAAATGAATAAGTTGCCGAATTACAATCCTAAGGACTTTTGCGGATACTTTTGGTTAACTCCAACGCAGGTCTTAGAAAAAATTACAGCCGGAGCAGCAGCCAAACCCGATCTGTCCAAATTGCTCAAAATCTTCTACCACTAAATTTGACACCTCGGAGGTGCAAGGTTATTCCGTTAACCCTAAAGGTTGATTTAGGGGGAATTTCCACTTTACACCTCGGAGGTGGGACTCTTGACACCTCCGAGGTGTAGTGAGATAAAGGTTTTTGTGATAGAATCGGAGTTTACCAACAAACGCACCGTCAGGCGCTTTTTTGACTGGAGTCAGTCTTATGGACATTCGCAATATCGCCATTATCGCTCACGTTGACCATGGTAAAACCACCCTGGTGGACGCCATGCTCAAACAAACCCATACCTTTCGGGAAAACCAAAAAGAAATGCAACAAACCCTTATTCTGGATTCTAATGAGCTGGAAAAAGAAAAGGGAATTACCATTTTGTCCAAAAACACCTCGGTTTTTTATAAAAACACCAAAATCAATATTATCGACACTCCTGGCCACGCCGACTTCGGCGGAGAAGTAGAGCGCGTTTTGAATATGGCCAGCGGTGCTTTGCTTTTGGTTGATGCTTTAGAGGGGCCGCTGCCGCAAACTAAGTTTGTCTTGAAAAAAGCGTTGGAGGCCAAACTGAAAATCATTTTGATCTTAAATAAGATTGACAAAAAAGATGCACGCCCGCAAGAAGTGATGCATAACATCGAAACTCTTTTTTTAGAACTGGCCGAAGACGATTCCGCGCTTAATTTCACTACATTATATGCGGTCGGACGCGACGGAAAGGCATTCCACAAACTTCCCCAAAGCTATTCCTCAGATACAGTCGGTGATTTAACGCCAATTTTTGAAACGATTTTAAAAGAAATTCCCGGAACAGTTAAGGATTGCGATAAACCCTTCCAGATGCTTATTTCGACCTTGGATAATGATGATTATATCGGTAAGCTTTGTATCGGAAAAGTCAGCCGCGGAAAGCTAAAAAAAGATCAGCTGATTGCGCTTACCACCGATAATCGGGTTCTCGGAACATTCAAAGTGCAAAAACTCTTAACCAGCGTCGGTCTTGAACGCCGCGAAGTGGCGGAAGTTTCAGCCGGCGACATAGTGGCCATCGCCGGTATTCCCCAAATGACAATCGGACTGACAATTTGCGACCCGATTCATCCGGAAAGCTTGCCTAAAATAAAAATTGATGATCCGACCATTAAAATCAGTCTGGGACCAAATACTAGTCCTTTGGCCGGGCGCGAAGGCAAATTTACTAGCTCTGTTCAGATCCGCCAACGACTTTTTAAAGAGGCAGAGACTAATTTGGGACTGCACATTATTGAAAAACCGGAAAGCGCCAAACTGACTGTTGCCGGGCGTGGAGAGCTACAACTTTCAGTTTTGATAGAAACTCTACGACGCGAAGGATACGAGCTCGAGGTGTCAAAACCACAGGTAATTTACAAAACTATCAATGGAGCAATATGCGAACCATATGAAGAAATTACGATCGAAGTGACAGGGGAATTTGTGGGAATTATTACGGAAGAAATGGCAAAACGACATGGCCAAATACTAAGTTTGACGCCTCAGAAAAATAAC
Organism: candidate division WWE3 bacterium CG_4_9_14_3_um_filter_43_9; assembly: GCA_002791435.1. Lineage (GTDB taxonomy): Bacteria > Patescibacteriota > CPR3 > CPR3. Next base: position 697 of record PFXB01000069.1, on the reverse strand, counting down.
GTTTCGCGTTTTGTCTATAAAATTTCAAGCCATAATTTGCTCGGCATCCGCAACGTACTTTTAGGGAACACTCGCGGTACTGCCATTTTAAACACTTATTTCATCGGCTATTTTGCCAAGAGCGGACGAACCGAATCCATTCGCAACGGTTCTCTAATCGCGTCTGAGTCCGGAACCACGCTTTCGTACGGTTTGGCAAATGCCCAAATGCGGGGAAACCTTTTTGTCGGACCCGGAGTTTTGGTGTACGAAGGGATGATTGTGGGAATTTCCAGCCGTCAACAAGATATTGAAGTCAATGTCTGTAAAGCCAAAAAGCAAACCAATATGCGTTCTTCAACCGCGGATATCGCTATCCAGCTAACACCCCCGACCTTTATGGATTTGGAGCAAATGCTCGATTTTGTCAAAGACGACGAAATGATTGAGGCAACTCCCAAAAGCTTACGCCTGCGTAAAAAATACTTAACCAGTCTTGCGCGTCGACGGGCAGAAAGAGTTGAACGCGCACGCGTTGCGTAGAATCTTTCTTTCCCAAACTAGATGCAGTATACTTACCGACATGGTAAGTTACGATAGGCCGTCATTTTCGAAAAAAGAGGAGCTTCGCCAGCATTTCAAACAAAAACGATTGTCTTTTGTCGGTGAGGTAAAACACAGGGCTGATCGTGAAATCCTTTCAAATCTTGAAACCTTG
>PFXB01000009.1 GCA_002791435.1 candidate division WWE3 bacterium CG_4_9_14_3_um_filter_43_9 | reverse complement strand
GGTTGTAGAACTGACAGTCTTTGATCTACCCTCTCCATATCGCGGGGGAAAAGCGTAGCTTCGCGTATATTTACCAATCCTAATACCAGCTGAGTAATACGTTCAAGTCCGATACAGAAACCCCCTTCAGGAGGCATCCCGTAACGGAAAGCTTGCAGGTAAATCTCAAAATCCGCCGGATTAAGGTTTTTTCTTTTCATGGCTGATATGAGTTCTTCATATTTATTAATCCGCTGGCCGCCAGTCACCCATTCCACACCTCTGCCCAAAAGGTCAAAACTGTAAGTATAAGTTGGATCAGAAGGGTCGACAAAAGTATAGAACGGGCGCTTTTTCGTTGGATAGTGAGTAACAAATATTAATTCAGAACCGTATTTTTCTTTAGCCCAACGACAAATTTCCCGCTCTTCTGCAGGTTCAAGATCCAACTCTCCGCGCTGGTCTCGACCGGTACGTACAAACAAGATGTCTTTCACTTTTTTAAAATGAATTCGCGGAATCCGCTCTGATATTTGAGGAACCGTAGTCTCGTGCAATCCCAACTCAACTGATCGTTCGCTTTTCAAATCGGCAAACACGTTCTTGATAACTTTTTCCACTACGTCCATGATGTCAGCAAAGTCGGTGATATATCCCATTTCTACATCCAGACCTCGGTATTCACTTAAGTGTCGCGTGGTTACCGATGGCTCGGCACGAAAAGCATAACCAAGCGTAAACACCCGCTCGAAAATTGAAACCATGATTTGTTTATACAACTGCGGGCTTTGACCGAGATACGCCCGGTAGTCATAATAATCCACCGGAAAAACTTCTGCGCCGCCTTCTGTCGCTGAGGCCACAATAATAGGAGCCGCAAATTCTGTAAAATCGATCTCTTTCATAGTTTTGCGAAAGCTTTGTAAAATTGTTTCCTGCACTTTGAAAATCGCTTTGACTTTGGGGTGCCGCAGTGTCAATGAACGATAATCAAGCAGGTTAACCAGAGAAAGATCCAGTTCTTTGGCTCCCAAATCAAATGGCAATTTTTCAGCTTCCGATAGTGTCTTGACCTCAGAGGCTTCAATTTCTATACTTCCGGTTTCAAGATTTGGATTGACTAAATTTCCCTCCCTCTTTTTTACTCTTCCCAGAATAGAAATCACATCTTCGGATTTCAATTTCTTAACAGGGCTAAAATCATGTCCATAGGTTTGAGGGTTTAAAACAATTTGGACTATCCCCGCCCGGTCTCTCAAATCCAAAAAAATCAACTTTCCATGAGAACGCACTGCATTGACCCAACCGCCAAGTTCGACGGTTTGCCCGATTTTTTGCAGTGTCTCCAGTGAAAGACTTCTTGACATTTTCTTCCTCTCTTTCTTTTAAAACACAAAAATCCCTCTTTCCTAAAATTATGAACTGCCACGGTTTAAATCACGGTATCCTCTCTCATTGGTTGCGAAATTAGGCAAGTTCGATTATAAGGACGAGGGGTTTCCTTCGACAGACTCAAGGACAAGTCTCGCGGTGCCACCTTATTTGTCCCGCCGAGGCGGGGCCACTTTTTGGCTATTTGTTTATAAATGTCGGTTGAACGAAAAAGCTTGATTGACTTTTCACCTTTTTACAAGTCAACTCTCTGCACTCCGGGCTTTTGATGTATTTCTTTTCCGTTGTGATCATTTTAAGAAAAAAGTTAAATCTCTGTCAATCACTTTCTTTAAGAGCTTTGCGGACAGCTCCTTTGGCATGCGTAGTCACGACAAATTTTAACCAATCATGTTTGGGTTTTTTTTGCTGTTTGGAAGTTAAAATCTCGACAATATCCTGATTTTGCAAATGATGGGAAAGCTCAACCAGTTTTCCGTTAACCTTGGCTCCCACACAAGAATCACCAATTTCGGTATGAATCGCATAAGCAAAATCGACTGGAGTTGAATTGTCCGGCAAATCAACCACTTCTCCTTTGGGAGTTAAAACGAAAATCCGATCAGAAAAAGCATCAATTTTTAAATCTTCTAAAAACTCACTGTTATCTCCAATCTCTTTTTGCCAAGAAGACAGACGTTTAACCCACGAAAAGGCGTCCAGGGGAACTTTAAAACCGGCCTTAAGTTCTTTTTCACTTTTACCCTTAGCTTTTTGTTCAGAATAATACCAGTGGGCGGCGATCCCGTTTTCCGCTTCTGCATGCATCTGGCGGGTCCGGATTTGAAACTCCACAATCCGTCCGTCCAGGCAAAAAACCGTAGTGTGCAAAGAACGATAACCGTTTGGCTTGGGAAGAGCAATATAATCCTTAACCATGGCTAAAAGCGGCTTCCACATTTTATGGATAATTCCTAAAACCGTATAACACTCTTCCACTGTTTTCACAATCACCCGCATAGCCACCAAATCGTAAATTTTATCTAAATTTTTATCCTTAACTAAAAGCTTTTTATAAAGCGAAAAAAGATGTTTGCCGCGCGCATGAATCTCGGCTTCGACTCCGGCTTTGTCCAAAGCTTTGTTCACCACTCTTTTGACTCTTTTTAAATAATCTTCCATTTCCCGATATCTCGGTCTGGAATACAGCTTTACCCAAGTGTGTTCTTTGGGATAAACATACGGAAACGCCAAATCCTCTAATACTCCTTTCATCCCGCCCATGCCTAATCTTTGAGCCAGCGGCGCATAAATTTCCAAAGTCTCCTGGGCGATCGTCTTTTGTTTTTCCAAAGGCAAGGCTTCTAAAGTCTCAAGATTGTTTAATCGGTCTGCCAGTTTGATGAGCAAAACCCTGATATCCTTGGCCATAGCCAGAATCATTCTTCTTAAATTTTCCACCAGGTAATCTTCCTTCCCCAGCTGAAATTTTAAATCAGTCAGCTTGGTAACACCTTCAACCAAAAAAGCCACCTCTTTCCCGAACATTTTTTGAATAACCTTGAGAGAAGTCTGTGTATCTTCGCAAACATCATGCAGGAGTGCGGCGGCTATTGCCTTTTCATCCACTCTAAGCTCGACTAAAGTTTTAGCGGTTTTCAGAGGGTGTTTAAAAAAGGGGTTGCCATTAAAACGCAATTGGCCGCCGTGAGCCTGACGGGCAAAAGAATAGGCTTTTTTTATTAGTTCAAGATCAGCCTGTGGTCGATAACTTTTTACTTTTTCTAAAAGATCGTTTAGAGATTTTTGGTCATCGATTGTTTTTAACGGCATCATGGTGGAATGATTATATGCTCAACTTCATCAAAAGTGCAAATAATGTTGAGCATTCCCCGAAATAGAATAATTCGGGTATATCATGAAGTTTAAGGCAGGAGGAAAGTTAAGATGGCTATTTTGTCAGGATGCTTTTATATCTATCATCTTCAATTGTAAAATCTTTTGCTCTTGCCAGGTATTTTCACTGATTTTAAAAACACAATCAAGCGGCTCTTTTTTTTGAATCAGTTGTAAAATCTCCTCCTTTAAGCCTAAACCAAAACCGATAGCTTCAAACGGGTTCGAGTTTTTATCCTTAACCTTAAGTTTTAAGTGTGACTTTTCTTTGCCCACCAATCGGCTTTCTAAAACTTCTAAATTACGGGCCAGAAACAAGGGCTCGGGGTTGCCCATTCCAAAAGGGCTTAATTTACTTAAACGATTATAAAAATTTTGATTGATGGCGTGAAGTTCGATTTCGGCATCGATGTCCAAAAAGGGACAAAGAAGATCTGCGCCTATTTTTTTCTCAACCGTTTGCAAAAAATCTTTTTTAAATTCCTCGATTTTGACGGTTTCGATTGAAAATCCAGCCGCGGCGGGATGCCCGCCCAAATCGATAAAATACTCCTCAAACTCTCTTAAACTCTGAATGATGTTAAAGCCCGGAATCGATCTCACCGAACCTTTGCTGACTTTTTCGCCGAGGCTTAGCACAATGGCTGGCCGGTAAAATTCCTCAACCAACCTACCGGCCACCAGTCCGATTATTCCCTCGTGCCATTCTTGACTTGCGATAATCAGAGCTTTGGGGAAATCCACTTTTCCCAAAACCATACGCCGCGCTTGTTCATAGGAACCGGCGGTTAAATCCTGCCTTTCAGTATTTTTAAGATTTAATTTTTTAGAAAGTTCAACGGCTTGCCTGAAATCCCGCGTGCACAAAAGGCGTAAAGAGGAAATGGCATGATGAATTCGCCCCATGGCGTTAAGACGAGGAGCTAAGATAAAACCAATCTCGTAAGTATCAATCTCGCCCAAATCTAATCCGGCTTCTCTGATTAGTATTTTGAGTCCGATTCTTTCCGTTTTTCTTAAAACATCAATCCCATGTTTGACCAGAATTCGGTTGCTGCCAAGCAACGGCGACAGATCAGCAATCGTACCCAAAGCTACCAAATCT
>PFXB01000001.1:1247-4224 GCA_002791435.1 candidate division WWE3 bacterium CG_4_9_14_3_um_filter_43_9 | reverse complement strand
GATGGTTTTCTTCTGGGAAATCAGGGTGGCTGCCACTTCCAGCGCATTGAGGGCTATCCGCGCGTCACCCGCGGCCTGTTTTATTAGAAAATCAAAAGCTTCCTCGCTGAGAGTTTTTTTCAGTTTTCCCAAACCGTTTGGCTGATCGTCCAGGGCCTGGGTAATAATTTGGCGCAGATGTTCCTCTGTTAAGGGCTTTAAAACCAACACGCGGCAGCGGGAAAGGAGCGGGGGAATGACTTCAAACGACGGATTTTCGGTGGTGGCACCAATCAAGGTGATCGTTCCGTTTTCTACATGGGGTAAGAAAGCGTCTTGCTGAGCTTTGCTGAAGCGGTGGATTTCATCGATAAAGAGGATTGTTTTTTGAGCGTAACCCTTCAGTCTTTCTCGGGCTTCGGCAACCACCTGCCGCACTTGGGCCACGCCGGAAGCCGTGGCTGAATGTTCGGCAAAATTAGAGTTGGTGGCCTGAGCAATAATCCGCGCCAGTGTGGTTTTACCAGAGCCGGGAGGCCCCCAAAAAATGAGTGAGAAAATCTGGCCTTTTTCAATCATGAGACGCAACGGCTTATCCTTCCCGATGAGGTGTTCCTGTCCGACAAACTGGTCTGAAGTTTGCGGCCGGACACGGTCTGCCAAGGGAATGTGGGAGAAATTGTCTGTTTTTAGTGACATGCGTTTTTGTGACGGTTAGTTTCGGATTTTCTTCGGTTTTTATTATAACAGTGGTTTAGAGTAAAATCAAGGGTGTTTCCGGAAAATTAATCTACTCTTTCCAGGTTTCTCTTAATACCCGCAGCCAATTTTTAGAGGCAATTTTTTCAATTACAAACCAGTTTTTTGCCAATCTGTGTCAAACCTTCGCCGGTGTCCGGCGAATGCGGATACATGAAGGGAACTCCATTTCCGAAAACATTCGGCCGGCTCCAAACAATCCCCAGTGAACGCAATCCCTGCTCATAGAAATGTTCAAGATTACTGATATCGGCTCTTATGGCTTCAGCTCCCTCGAAATGCAGAACCATCGACAAAATCTCATTCTTCCAACATGAATCAAGTTCCTGAAAGTTCGTCACCAGTTTCACTTTTCCGCGCGCTTCCTGTTCCAAACGTTTGAGAAATTCAAGCTCTGAGTTGATAAAATTTTCGGCATAGGTTTGATTAAGGGCGGATGGCAAAGGCATGCGGTAGCCATCTTCGGTGATTGTTAAACCATAGTGCGGATTGCGCTCAGGCGAGCCAATCGGAGCCGGAATATATAAAGAAAAAAGTCCTCCGCCAAAGCCACCGAGACGGACACGCGGTAAATCAAGCTGCCCAATAGTATTCTTTTGAAAAAATGATCGCTCGTGTCCAGGATCGGGAGAAAAAATTTCGAGGATGGTGTCGTTATGTCCGTCAAAAACTTTCATATTGCCATCATATCGCAAACGAAAAGCCCGCCTTTATGCGCCAAAAACAGGTTCGACCTGTTTTCGCGCCACTGATACAACGTTCTTTAGGTATAAGATCGGTGTCGTCTTCGGTATATACTTTCAAAACCTTGACGTTTGCAGCTTAAACCTGTTATAAAAGCAATATGCCGGGAAAGAATGTTATTAAAATTTACACTCTTGGCGGTTTTTATCATGTCTATAACCGGGGGGTCGAGAAAAGAAAGATCTTTATTGACGCTCTTGATTGCGGGATGTTCCTTACCTATTTACAGAATTATCTTACTCCGCCAACCCTAAAACAGGTTCGACCTGTCAGAAAGTCTAACCTCTATAAAGAACTTAAACTGATTGCCTACTGTTTAATGCCTAACCACCTTCATCTTCTCCTCCAGCAGATAACTACAACAGGCATGACCAATTTTATGCGTTGCATCACTAATGCCTATACCGCCTATTTCAATCAGAGAAGACACCGAACTGGTCCCCTCTTTCAGGGCAGATATAAGGCAAAACTGATTTTGGAAGAAAATTATCTGCTGTCTCTTACCCGTTACATTCATCGCAATCCGATCGATCTTTCTCCCGACTACCACGCTAATCTTTCTCTCTATCCATACTCAAGTTATCAAGAGTATCTTGCCCAAAGGAACACCGGTTGGATTGACCACCGCGTAATCCTGAATTATTTTAAATCCAATCGAAAAGAGGGACACTCTCGTTCCATTTCCTATCGGAGTTTTGTTGAGGAAGAAGAGGTTGACGAAGATGTTCCCGCTCTAGAAATTAGCAAGGAAATGGCGTTAGAATAGCCTAAAAACAGGTTCGACCTGTTACTCACTGTTACTCATTCAAAACTCCGGCAAAACTGTTGGGGTAGATATCGGTAATTTTAATCGGATTGCCTTCTCCGTCGGTGCCAATAACGTACAGCGCCGTCTCAGTCTGCAGGCTGACTGAAAAAACTAAATATCTGCCTGCCCCGGCAAAAGCGATTTTATCCACCCCGCCCGTATAACTCAAGCGTTTTTCCCCTGTTCCGTCCGGATTGGAAATATAGACATCATTTTTCCCGTCGCGATAATCCAGAAAAGCTTTCTTGGCTCTGTCCGGACTGGTGACTTCTTTACTTTCATAATAGCCGTATTGAGAGTAATAAGCCTTCCGTTTCTCCTCAAAAGGAATATTAACCTCGGTACCGGTATCCACCTTGACTGAATAGCGTTTGACCCCATTGCTCTGATAATAATCAAAAAGCAGCGTTTTCCCGTCCGAAGAGAATTGAAACTCCGAATAGGGTTGTTTTTCTGTCAGTTTAACCGGCTTTAACCCTGCGATGTCAACCATATAAATTCCTTCTTGGTCGCTGCTGCGATAATTGTTAACAGTAAAGGCAACTTTTTCCTCGGCTGGAGAAACAAGCAGTCGGGAAATTGAGGCTGAACCAGTGGCTTCTTTGGTCTCAAAATTACTATTAGCCGCTAGGGTTTTAAGTGTATCGTTAGAAGAATCGTAAGCTTTAACCGCATAGCTGTTCTGCG
>PFXB01000001.1:0-1231 GCA_002791435.1 candidate division WWE3 bacterium CG_4_9_14_3_um_filter_43_9 | reverse complement strand
ATCATAACTCAGAAAAACTAATGTCTTGCCGCCTACTGTCCAGGAAACTCCACTCAGATCGGTGTCGTCGGTAATCTTTTGCACTTCCCTGCTTTCAACATCATAAGAGTAAGGCAGCGATTTTAAGTTTCCGTAGGAGTCTCTTTGGTTGTCGCGGGTGGAAAAGAAGGCAATTTTTTTCTGATTCGGTGAAAGCAAGGGGGAAGTATCATCAAATCCCGACACGTTCTCCCACAGTTTGCTCACGTTTCCGCCGTCAAAAGACGCCGCATAAACTGCCTGATATCCATCGCGGTTGGAACCAAAAACCACTCGACCCTGGGGAATGAGTTTTAAAGCACCCAAATTTTCTTCGCCTTTCTGAGCGCTGCTGTAATTCAGGCTAAATTGATTATAGCTATCTTTGATAATTTGCAGGGATTGTTTTCCCGGCAATACTTCCGCCAAAGAAAAAAGGCCATTGGTATCGGAAGAGGCTGTTGACTCACCAATGGTTACCATAGCTTCCTCCACCGGTTTTTTGTCGATATAATCTAAAATCACTCCGGCCACTTTTATCCTGTCCAGATCAAGGACAACCTCCGTTTCTCCATTATCACCACGGCTCAGATTGACGAGTTGCGATGATTCTTTATACCCCTCATATGAAATTTTTAGGGTTTGCTCGCCTGGCGCCAGATTTTCAAAACGCGCCTTGCCTTCTTGATCGGTTCTCACCTGTTGCTCGGCAATACTCACCAAAACATCAGACAAGACTTGGCCACTTTTTTGATCTTTAACTAAAACGGCAAGGGAAGCTTTAGAAAAATACAAATACCACGCCACAAAAAATCCGGCGACGATTACCAAAACCGCAAAAATAGCACCCAAAATTACCCTGCTTTTTGATTTCTCGGAAGGAGGTTTGGCGGCTGTCTCCCCAACCGGAGCCTGGAGTTCATCTTCCGCTTTATTCTTTTCGTTGCGGGCTTCTTCCCAGATCTTTTTTAAATCTTCCTTCTTTTTTTCATCCAACGCTTGGATGTTTTTAAAATAACGGGGCATGTTGTGACTCCTTTTTTGACCTTTCTATAATCGCAGGAGAGAACCACGGGTTTACCCGTGGGTGAATCCTTCAAAAATATTCGACGAATCCGCCCGCCGATTCGGCGGGAACCTGCGATTTCAGAGTACCACGGCGTAAAGCCTGTGGGAATCTATACCCAAATAACTCCATTTTGCCATAAATTTT
>PFXB01000073.1 GCA_002791435.1 candidate division WWE3 bacterium CG_4_9_14_3_um_filter_43_9 | reverse complement strand
ATCTGAGGTAGATTTGGATATTTTGAAAACATCTGCTTTATTGCATGATATTGCCAGAGCTAAAGAAGACAAAGATGATTCTGGCAATATCGACCACGCAATTCTCGGAGCAGAAATGGCTGAGAATATCCTTAAAGATTTTGGCTACTCAAACGATAAAATTGAAGCAGTGAAACATTGCATAATTACTCATAGGTTCAGAAGCGGTAATGAGCCAAAAATAAAAGAAGCCAAAATCTTATTTGATGCTGATAAATTAGATGTCATTGGTTCAATTGGAATTGCGCGGTCTTTTATGATTGCAGGACAATATGGCGAAAAGATGTTTATCAAAATCATTAAAAAATTAATTTCTCCAATATCCGGCAAAAGAAAATTTCAAAAAATATTTGAAGCCCTAAATCAATTGTCCCTTATTGGTATGAACATTGGCGGCGGCTCAGACCCAGAAGATAGCGGCGAAAGATCTGCATTAGACTATATCAACAAGCATTTTAAATCATTGAGTAAGATTATATTATTTGATGTCGGAGCCAATGTCGGGCATTATTCGATCCTCCTGAAAGAAATTTTTGGGGAAAAGGCCGAGATACATGTCTTTGAACCATCAGCTAAGACATTCCAGAAATTACAGTTAAATGTCGGCGGCACCGCCTTGTAAAAGATGGTTTATATCAGATAAATCAATACAAAGAAATATATGAGGCATTCGTAACAACTAATTATTTGGCGGAAAAGAAATAATCAGGTTTAGTCTGGCAGGTCAGATTTTAAATTTATCCAAGGAGACAAAGATGGTCAAAGACAAGAAAAAGCACAAAAAAGATTCCGGGGATGATTTTTACTTTGACGATTGACCGATTTGCCGGGCGATGAAAAAGGCAGAGGAAAAAGGCAGGCAGTTGTCATCGGAAGAGCTTAAAAAAGCCTTTGACGAGGCTGAGAGACAGAAATCCAGCCATTAAGTTTTAAGGATAAGTCGCGGCGAAAATCGAAGACCAAGTATTTCGTTGAAGCTCTGACGGCGAGTAACCATGCAACAATTAAAATCCATCAATCCATCAAATTACCAAGTTTTGGGAACAGTTGAAATTTCCAATCTGCAAGAAATTGAAAACAAAGTTAAACTGGCTCAAAATGTTCAACAAGAATGGGAAAATTTAGGCATTGAAAAGCGGGTTGCACTTTTGCGTAAGGCCATGGCTGAATTAAAATCGCGCAAAGCAGAATTTATCCTTTTAGAATCTAGAGAAATGGGCATGCCCATCAGCGAGGCCAGAGCGGATTTTGACGCTACGGCCGACTACGCCCATTGGTATTTTGAAAACGCGAACCAATATTTAAGTCCGGAAACGACCCTTGAGAATGAGAAAGAAATTCATCAGGTTTTTTATGAACCAGTTGGCGTTTCCGCGGTCATTATTCCTTGGAATTTTCCCTTGGCCAATTTTGTTTGGGGAGCTCTCCAGAGTTTAATTGCAGGAAACGCCGTCGTCTTAAAGCATTCAGAGGAAGTCCCTTTGTGCGGAAAATTGATTGAAGATATTTTTTCCCGGCCTTTGCCAAAAGGCGTTTTGGGCGAAGTCTACGGCGCTGGCGAAGTGGGTAAACTTTTAGTCCAGCAGGAGATCAAGATGATTGCCTTTACCGGGAGTACAAGAACCGGAAAATTCCTTTACGAAACCGCCGGAAAAAGATTCATTAAAGCCGTGATGGAATTAGGCGGCTCTGCGCCAGGAATAATTTTTGCGGACGCTGATCTTGATTTGTCTGTTGAAAGTGTTGTCAGTGAAAGATTATTGAATGCCGGTCAATGTTGTGATGGGCTGAAGAGATTAATGGTACAAGAAAATATTTTGGCTGAAGTGGTCCAAAAAATTGCCTCTCTTTTTTCTGCCAAAAAGATCGGTCTGGCCGAGAAAGAAAACACAGAAATAGGCCCACTGGTGGCAAAGAGACAGCTGGAATTGCTCAGCGCCCAGGTTGAAGACGCAAAAGCCAAAGGCGCCAAAGTGATGGCAGGCGGAAATTCATTGGAGCAGAAATTGGGTGGCGCCTTTTTCGAACCGACTGTTTTAACCGACATTTCACCAGAAATGAGAGTTTGGAAAGAAGAAGTCTTTGGGCCGGTTTTACCGATAGTAAAATTTAAAACAGAGCAAGAAGCGATTGAACTTGCCAACCAAACAGCCTACGGACTCGGTTCGTATGTCTTTACCCAAGACCAGGAAAGGGCGGCCAGAGTGGCGGGTTTTGTAAAGACGGGAATGGTGAGCATCAACGGAACTAATTATTTAAGGCCGTTTAATCCATTCGGAGGATATAAAAATTCAGGATTTGGCAGGCAGCACGGTCAATATGGATTTCACGAAGTAACGCAGGTAAAGATAGTTGCCAAGAATAAATAGGTCGCATGAATTTGACCACTGTTGGGCCATATTCCGCTCTGACAAAAAAGATGATAGAATGGGAGAAAGAAGATATCAACCATAAGCAATCAAAGGAGATCACTCATGGAAACTGTCAAAGATGAAATCGTCAAAGGCAAACCCAAGATTCTGTTGAATTGGGTTGCTCCGGAACGGCTCTTTATTCCTAGAAGGAAAAGTTGGTTTGCCGGATTGGCTGTTCTCACGCTGGGATTTTTTATTTTTCTGTTACTGGTTTCTGAATGGTCTTTGGCAGTTTTCTTTCTAGTGTTCGGGCTGTTTATACTGATTCTGAGCTTGGTTAAACCGGAAATGGCAGAATATCAGATTTTAAATTCCGGGCTTAAAACCGGAAAAAAGGTTTATGAATGGAAGAATCTGGAAGCCTTCTGGCTGGCGGTTAAATCCGGGAAAAATACGTTGGTTCTCAAAACCAAGCTCTATTTTCCGGACCATCTTGACATTTTACTCGGCGAGCAGGACCCTTTTGAGATCGAAACCGTTCTTTCAGACTTTTTGCCTTACAGGGAAATGCAAAAAGCTGACTTTTTTGATTTTCTGGACGGGATTATTTCAGGTGTTTCGAAAAGATTACCGTTGCAAGAGGTAAAAGCCGGCAGAGCAGCCGCTTTGTCAGAAAGCACGGTTGACAAGCCGGGAGAGGCAGAAACCCAAACCAGCGAGAAGATAAAAATTCCTCCATCTCCGGCGGAAGCATCTAAAAAGAAGACTTAAGTATCTGTCCCCGTAGCTCAATTGGATAGAGCATCAGGTTGCGGACCTGAAGGTTGCGAGTTCGACTCTCGCCGGGGACGCCAGTAAAATAACTCAAAAGTCAAAGGTCAAAAGTAATTTTTAATTCACAATTTTTTATGAACCGTAAACTGATCGATCTTTTTGTTTTAATTTCAATCATCATACTTTCTACCTTTGTCATACTTACTTTTAAAGTCAGGCCACTTGTCTCAACGATTTTTTATTTCATACTTCCCGCGCTTTATCTTTGCGTAAGGGAGAAGAAAAATTACAAGAAGATTCTTGCTGCCTCCGTAGTATTTGGTCTACTATTCGCTTTTGTTTTCGACCTGCTGGCTACTTTTAATAATACGTGGTTGGTTGATCAATTAGTTTTCCCTTGGAAAATTTTTGGGGTCGTGCCCTTAGACGACATGATCTGGTTTTTCTTTCTCGTATTCTCAACGACTGCTTTTTACGAACACTTTCTTGATGACGAGAAGCACAAAACAATATCTAAACACTTCAAATATGCGCTTATCCCCAGCATACTTGTATTGTTGGCGATAATCGCCATCTTTATTATTTCACCGGACTCACTCAAATTTTCTTACTCATATTTAATCCTTGGAAGCATCGCAGCTACCCCCTTGTTTTACATTCTGTATCTGAAACCAGAATTTATTCATAAATTTATTAAGCTAGGCACATTCTTCTTTTTTCTTTACTTAATTTTTGAACTGACAGCGTTAAAACTAGGACAGTGGGGATTTTATGGTCAATACATCGGGAGTGTTCAACTATTCGGGCTAAAATTTCCTTTCGAAGAATTCTTTTTCTGGATTGGTATAAGCGCTCCGACTTTTATTTCTTACTACGAGATTTTTATTGATGACGAAAGATGAAAGAATTTGCCGCCAAAAACCAAGTCCTTAAGCTTGCCGAAGGATTAAAGTTGTCATCATGCAAAATGTAAAGGTCGAAGGTCAAAATTGTGTGTCTTTCCGCATTTAATGCGGAATCCCGTTGGAGTGTCTTCATCCACGGGATCCTCACGTCCCCGCCGACGAGGTGGCTGAGT